>JABJMI010000551.1 GCA_018659505.1 Planctomicrobium sp. | reverse complement strand
TTTACAATCTTGAAGAAGACAGGAATGAATCCACCGATCTGGCAGCTCAACATCCAGGAATCGTGAAGGAGTTGGAACAGAAATACATTTCAACCCGTACTCCAGAACCTGATTTTCCTGTGCCGATCTACGATCAAGTTGCTAAATAGAGCATGTTCAATGCTTCTCTTGCCCTTTGTTTGTTCGCAAATCTAAACGCTGGTGTTGCGAAAAAGGACTGATCAGATGGATTTTGGATGAGCTCAAGAATCAAAAAAATTTCATAAGATATTTGAACCGAAGGGCAAAGCTTGCCGTTCCTCAGTGAGGATTGAACTGACATTGGCTCTGAAATTGCCAAATTTGCAATAGAAATCGCCATATTTACAACAATCTCATTAGTATTGAGGATGAGAAGCACATCTCTTCAATCTCAAATAAATATTTTTTGAGTGAGCAACTCATGGTATGCACCATGGTTTGCCCAATTTTAATTCGTTATAGTTTCAATGAGTCTTCCCTGAGTTCAGTACGGCATGCCTTGGGGCATTGCTAAGGGAATTGATAAATGTTTAAGGAGAGTATTGGTGATTCAGATCGAAAATGGTCTTCCACTGGTTTTAGCACAAGCAGAAGGCCTCAGTCCTTTGTCTGTTGTGGTGATGATCGGGATCTTTATTGTCGTTGTCAGTGGTCTGATCGTACTCGTTCTTGTTTTAAAACACATCAACCTCTGGATTCGTTCCTTTGTCTCGCGGGCGAAGATTGACCCGTTTACGCTCGTGTTTATGTCGTTTCGGAAAGTCAATCCAAACGCGATTGTCGACGCCAAGGTCAGCGCGGTTCAAGCTGGGCTAGAGGATATCCCTACACGTGCTTATGAGGCTCATTATCTCGCTGGCGGCAACATTCAACGGGTAATTCGGGCACTCATCGCTGCCCATCGAGCCAGAATTGATCTCGATTGGGACACCGCTTCTGCAATTGACCTCGCTGGTCGCGACGTACTGGAAGCTGTTCGAACCAGTGTTGATCCAAAAGTCATTGATTGCCCAGACCCTCGCCATGGACGGACAACTTTAGATGGGGTTGCAAAAGATGGAATTCAATTAAAAGCCCGTGCCCGAGTCACGGTCCGCACAAACTTGAAACAACTGGTTGGCGGAGCGACACAAGAAACTGTCATCGCTCGTGTTGGTGAAGGGATTGTCTCGGCGATTGGCTCTTGCGAAACTCATAAAGAAGTTCTTGCCAATCCGACTTTGATTGCTCATACGGTCCTTAGAAAGAGTCTCGATTCACAAACGGCATACGAAATCGTTTCTATCGATATTGCAGATATTGACGTTGGTGACAACATTGGCGCTCGACTTCAAGCCGATCAAGCGGAAGCGGATGTGCGTGTTGCTCGCGCAGGAGCAGAAATGCGAAGAGCTGAAGCTGTCGCAATGGAACAGGAAATGCAAGCGTTAACTCAAGAGAATCGTGCGAAAGTGGTCCTGGCAGAAGCCGAAATTCCTAAAGCGATGGCAGAAGCCTACATGAACGGTTCACTTCGAGCGACGAAAACGTAACAATTATGACACCCCGGCACTATTTACTGGTCGGAGCAGTTGCAAGCCGCAACAAAAACTTGGGAAAGGAATCCTCCCCTTTATTTCGATGTAGATATTGCAGCAGCGTCCAAATGTTGACGGACCAATGCCAAAAATCTAAACCTACTCAAATTTTTCGTGACATCAGGGACGACGAGCGAGCAATTTTAGTTTGTAGTAGGGAATCAATGAGCCCTGATAAAATGTCTGATTTAAATATCCAAGTGACCCGTAAACAACAAGAAATGCTTCTTCGTGGACTCCGTTATGTCCGCAGCTCGATTGCTCTGGACGCTCAAAACTGGAGCGAGCAATTGGAGGAAGAGCGGGATCACCAGTACCAGGAAATTGCCCAAGTTGAGGCATTACTGAATGGTGCAAAAATTGTCGAGACAGCTTCTGTCTAACTTTATAATTCTAATTTGAAGTATCATTACCCGAGGTGCGAAAACAATTTCGCGCCGCGGGTTTTTCTATTTATCTCGTGTTCAACCTACTTAGAATATTTCAATGCGGTATCAATCTGTCTGCCTCGAGGCGTTTGTCACCAATCCTCCTGAGGAAATTGTGACTTCCGAGGATATTGAAGAACGACTCGCTCCGGTTTATGACCGCTTGTCTCTTCCTCAAGGTCGGCTAGAGTTGATGACCGGCATCCGTGAACGGCGATTCTATCCGCCAGGAACATTACCCGGACAGATCAGCGGAAGCACTGTCCTCAAAGCTTTGAAACAAACGGGACTCGATCCAGCGGAATGTCGGGCACTCATTCACGGTTCTGTCTGTCGTGATCAGATGGAACCCGCAACCGCAGCCGGTGTTCATGCAGCAGCCAAGCTTCCAAATGATTCGTTAGTGATTGACGTGAGCAACGCTTGCTTGGGGTTACTAAACGGGGCAGCGATCATTGCCGACATGATCGAACTCGGTCGTATTCGAGCTGGGGTCGTTGTCGGCACAGAAATTGGTCGTCCTCTCGTCGAAGCAACAATTGACAAGTTGAATACCGATCCTAACGTAACTCGGAAATCATTCAAACTCGATTTCGCGTCACTGACAATTGGCTCTGGTTCAGCTGCGATTGTCCTCTGTCACGAGTCGATAAGTAAAACTGGCAATCGCTTACTCGGTGGAGCATGTAAAGCGGACACCTCTCATGCAGAGTTATGCGAAGGGGGCGTCGATGGACAGGAAAGCAACGACCACCGTCCTCTGATGAGCACAGATTCAGAAGCCTTGCTTTATGCTGGCGTCGACTTGGCTCAAGAAACATGGGAACTAACGAAATCCAATCTCGGTTGGACAAATTCCGATGTTACGAAAACTTTCACCCATCAGGTCGGCAAGGCACATCGATCACTACTTTTAGAAAAGCTGAAGCTGTCACCCGAACTTGATTACCCAACAGTTGAATTCATGGGAAATACCGGGGCAGCTGCTTTGCCAACAGCTGCCGCGCTCGGAATAGAAGCCGGCTTTGTGAGCAAAGGAGACCGTATCGCACTGCTTGGCATCGGCAGCGGGCTTAATTCCATGATGCTCGGCGTCGAGTGGAATAGCTGACATTCCGCTCACTGATCTTTTCAAATTAATTTGATCCAGCTGAGCAGGTTGAACGTATGGCTAGAGAGAGTGTACGATCATAACACGCACAATAACCATTTCTTAACTCCTGAAACTGGAAAGGTTTTAGAGGTATGGGACTCTTTGACAAACTTCGCGCAGAACTCATCGATATTATCGAGTGGGTTGATGATTCACGTCACACGATCGCCTGGAGATTTCCTCGCTACCAGAATGAAATCAAAAACGGCGCTCAGTTGATTGTTCGTCCAGGACAGATGGCAGTTTTTGTTCATCGTGGCGAAATTGCTGATGCCTTCGAACCGGGGCATTACGAACTGAAAACAGACAACCTGCCAATTCTTAGCACGCTAGCGGGTTGGAAACACGGTTTCAATAGTGCATATAAGGCAGAAGTTTACTTCATCAATACGCGTCAAATCACAGACCTGAAGTGGGGAACACCGAATCCGATAATGCTTCGCGATGCTGACTTCGGACCAATTCGCCTGCGAGCGTTTGGAACCTATATCATGCAAGCGGTCGACCCGAAAGCTTTACTGAAAGAGCTCATTGGGACTGACTCCAGCTTCGAGATCGATGAAATCAACGAACTCATGCGATCAATCATCGCCAGTTCATTCGCCGACATTCTCGGAGAATCGAAGATCAGCGCACTCGACCTCGCTGCCAACTATCGAGAACTCTCTGAAGAATTAAGACAGAGCGTTGTTGAGAAAGTTGACGACGAATATGGATTAAACATCCCTCAGCTGTTCATTGTAAATGTCTCTCTTCCCGAGGAAGTCGAGAAGGCGATGGACACTCGTTCGAGCATGGGGGTCATCGGAGATATGGGGCGCTTCCAGCAATTCCAAATGGGCAAAGCAATGACTGCCGCTGCTGAGAATCCATCAGGTGGCGGAGCAGCCGAAGGGATGGGGCTCGGAATGGGTTTCGCAATGGCGGGACAAATGGCACGCGGCATGGGACAAGCGGGACCGGGAGCGATGCCACCTCCACCACCGATGGCAGCCTGGTATGTCGCTGTGAATGGAAAATCTGAAGGACCATTTGACATGAACCAGATGGCACAAGGCGCCCAAGCGGGACAAGTCGCGAAGAATACGATGGTCTGGTCACAGTCGTTGGGTGACTGGAAACCTGCTAGCGAAGTCGGAGAACTTTCTATGATCTTCGGACCACCGTCTCCTCCGCCACCGCCTCCAGCTCCGTAAAGAGCAAATAGAATCTTGTCAGCCTCAGTAATTCAAATCATTACTGAGGCTGTTCTTTTATCTTGAAGCGTCGTCAATATGTCATCAAATATTCGAACAGGAGCAATCATTCTCTGTGGAGGAAAGAGCTCCCGCATGGGGAGACCTAAACACTTACTGCCGTTCGGAGAGGAAGTCGTTTTACAACGAGTGGTTGAAACACTCTCCAATGTGACGAAGAAAATTGTTATCGTCGCAGCGAAAGATCAAGAACTTCCTAGCCTGCCTGAAGACTGTCTTATCGTACGTGATGAAGAAGAATTCCAGGGTCCACTGTATGGTCTGATGATCGGTATGAAAGCAATTGTCGAGACCGTTGACGCAGTCTATCTGACTGGCTGCGATGTCCCGTTGCTGAAGTCAGAATTTGTTCAATTCATCATTCAGGAACTGCAAGATTCTGACGTCGCTGTCACCTGTGAGGAGGGATTCTTTCACCCACTCGCAGCCATCTATCGCACGTCTCTGAGCGAAACAGTTGCCGAATTGGTCGCCACTGGAGAGCGGCGACCACGTGCGTTGTTTGAAAAGACGCAAACGAAGACGATCTCTGTCGAGGATCTTCGGATCATCGATCCTCAACTACAATCTTTGCGAAATATGAATCGACCCGATGACTACGCTGAACTTCTTGAAATAGCGGGAATCTCTAACTCTACGGGAAAATGATTTCGCCACCGATTGTGAACGCTGAGACATAACGATTCACAACTTTGGGAGTGACTCCGAAGTCTAAGGAGTTTGGCATCATTGTCGGATCCGCGGCGGCCATTGTGTTGTAGCGAATACTTTTATCAGCAGCTCCGACTCTCCCCAACCAAGTTAAGTTGTAACCGACTTTGAGCCTCAACCAAGTTGAAACATCATACTTCGCATACAGGTTCAGTTCCGCTGACGGTGCGAAATCAAGCTCGCGATCGAAATCCGTGGTCGATTCTGGATCGTCGATCTCAAGATTAGGATCTCCCAAAATACTCGAGAGATCTCCTGTTTCACGGACATTCGATGTGTCGACTTGTGCACGGATCAATCCCAGACCAATTGCAACCTTCGGTTCGACTCCAACAGTCAATCCATATTGTTTGACTTCAGATCGGAAGCCTAGTTGAAGGGCGTTTCGGTAGTTGTGGACTTTCGAATCGATTCGATTTGATATCGGCATCGCGAATTGACCAGTATTGACCACTCCATCTGAAGCATATCCAGAGCGGTTGTCGAAGGAACCTCCGAAGCTCAGTTGTTCTGAGTATTCTTCATGTCGATACCCTAGAATTGATTGCAATGTCCAACCATCGTGTGGGATTCGAAGATCATAAACATGGTTGACTTCAGCTGACCAGAGATTGATTCGGTAGTCGCTGAAGAATCCTGCGTCGTAAGCAATCATGGAGGCTGGTACGAGTGGAGTCAGTCCCGTTGGGTCTGAAAGCGTTCCAATTTGACCGTCAATTGTGAATGGAATCACAATCACTTGAACTGGGTCGACCCCGAAGAGCGGGTTCAAGGATGATGGAGGAATCGTAGGAGCAATGACATTTTGAGTTTGCTCCTCTAGCCCCATAAACGAACCTTCAATCCATGAATTTTGATCGAGTGGAATCCCGAAGCTTCCTCGAATTCCACCAATGTTATCAAAGCCTAAATCCTCAGTCGTGGGAGCGATGGCTTGGACAGACATCGGTTCTGGTGGCATATTGATGGGATCAAAAATCGGAAGCTCAAACTGCTCTGTCGTGTTGATGATATTTCCATTTAGGTCGCTGATCGGTGTCCCTAATGGACCACCGGAACGATGACCAATCAATGCGTTGATATACTCGAGTCTGATCCAACTGTCAGGGAGATGCTTTCCGGCGAATCCGACAACACCGAACAAAGATCGCTCTGAATTGCCTGCCCGATCAGGAACTAATGCCGCATAAGTCGCAGCATCCTGAGGTGGGTAATAAGCTTCGGAGTACGTTGCTGGATATTGCTGAGAGGAAGCTGGCAGCACTTGCTGGGCCTGGGCTGTTAATCCACTCACCAGGGACGCACAGATAAGAACAAGAG
>JABJMI010000675.1 GCA_018659505.1 Planctomicrobium sp. | reverse complement strand
TTGCCGTTGCCATAATTTCGTAGCCTGTGCCTGATTGTATCCCTGCGAGCATTTGATTACCTCGGAAAGTAGATAGAACGGGAACCCGTTGAGGAAACCTATTTCGCATTTCTGAAGAATCTCACACGAACTCAAGAGATTTGACTAATTCAAGTAGTCTGCAATTCGCGACTTAAGGATTCAATCGGTTTGTTGCGAAATCGAAACATCTCGCCACTAAGAGAGGGATCATGCAACCAGATTTCTTACAGATCACACTTACCAGAAAGCCAGAGCAATAGTTGCTCCATCTGCAATTCGTTGGGAAGTCGACTCCCCCCCTTCAGGTGAAAATCAGCCAGAGCAAGTCGATTGAGAATTCTCTCTGCACGTGGTCGTCGAATGCGTCTTAAGTATTGCTCTGTTGCTTCAACTTCCTTGTAGTAAACGCTCGCTTCTTTTAATGCCGCTGGCAGTGACTTCCCCGCCCGTGAGAGTTCAGTCGCATGGGCAATTTTTTTGAAGACGAAGTTCATTCCACCCAGGATTCGCTGAGGTGCTTCGCCAGCGTGGAGAAGTTTCTCCAGACAATTTAGGGCAAGGTCAATCTGTCCATCACGGACAGCGTTGATCATGGTCCATGTCGTTTCTGCCTTCCAACCGCCTACTAAAGTACGCACATCATCGACACCGATCTTATCTCGTTCACCAACATACGAAGCCAGTTTTTGCAGTTCCTGATCGAGTAAACCTAAACTGGTTCCTGCCAGTTCAGTCATCAAAGTCGCAGCATCGCGAGTCAGTTGTTTTTCGTATTCATCCTTCGCCTGCTTGGTCAGCCAGCCGGTGAGTTTCGCTCCGCTGAGTTCAGAGCACTCAATCGCCAGCCCTTGTTTAGCAACTTTCTTAGCCAGCTTCGTATTCTTAGGCCACTTGTTGACATCAAGAACTAACTTCGATTTCCCAACCGGCTTCTCAGCGAAGCTCTCTAGTTGCGGTCGATTCGCTGAGACAAATTCATCAGCACTTTCAACGAGAACAATTTTCGAAGGAGAGAACATCGAAACCGTTTGAATTTCATCTCGCACAGTTCGGAAATCAACATCCTTCCCCTGAAAACGCGTTAAGCCGATTGCATCTTCAATTGATGCTCCCAGCAGCTTCTGGCAAAGCCCCGCCAGCACAGAACTCTTCAAATGTGACTCGCTACCATGCAAGACCACCATCGAAGCTGGTTCAGCGGCTTGAGCCTGTTTGTTGAATTCGGTCGCGTGCATTATGTAGTTCGTGAAAGGGTTAAAAAGAGCAGCGTTACAGTACACTCTTATCAACCCCATCTCAACTCTCTGCGAGTCATAGCATTATCATTGAGTTTCACAAACTTCAAAAATTTGAATTAATCATCTCGCCACAACATAATACCTTGAAAGACATCATCATTCATGTTTTGCCACAGAGGGCACTGAGGACACAGAGATAGGAACTGAAAGAGAATTCTTTGATATCGACTTACTCTCAGTGAACTCTGTGTCCTCTGTGGCTAAAGATTCTTTGCGGTGACGTCTAGTTTGGGAGTTTTCGATCTGCATAATTATCACAGAGTTTGAAGCTTTCACTCTCCACCAACGTGAGTCGCTACGAGATAACAAACTTCTTCACTAGAATGAGTGCCGCGGATAGACCTCACAGACTAGATTTCAATTAGGCAACCTATGGCTGCGCAGAACACATTGCTCGAAACTGGTCGTAACGACCTGTACGAAATCCACACGCATGGTGCTGGACCATCTGGTTCGTTGCCGCTCAATGAACAGATGTTACTCGACTTGCCAAGTGGAGACCTATTCGGTCTCACCCAAAACGCTGGCATGGGCTGGGATCCGAATCAGTTGCTCAGAGATCAAGTCTTGATCCTCAGCACGATGGGTGGAATTCGTGCAGAAGACGGACATCCGATTGCTCTCGGCTTCCATACCGGGCACTGGGAAGTCGGTCTGTTGATGCAAGAGGCTGCTCGTGTCTTGAATGAAAGTGAATGTCTCCCATTTGCAGCGTATGTTTCCGATCCGTGTGATGGTCGCTCGCAAGGGACGACCGCCATGATGGATAGCCTCGCGTACCGCAATGACGCAGCGGTCGTTATGAAACGTCTGATCCGTTCACTGCCGACGAGAAAAGGAGTCATCGGAGTCGCGACCTGCGACAAGGGGTTACCTGCCACGATGATGGCAGTCGCTGCACAACATAACTTGCCATGTGTCATTGTCCCGGGTGGAGTCACGCTTCCGCCGACTGTGGGAGAAGATGCCGGGAAAGTTCAGACCATTGGAGCGAGATTCGCCCACGGCGAAATCGATGTCATGGAAGCAGCGGAGATGGGCTGCAAAGCCTGTGGTTCCGCTGGAGGAGGCTGCCAGTTTCTTGGAACGGCAGCGACCTCACAGGTTGTCTCAGAAGCGATGGGGCTTTCACTGCCGCACACGGCACTCGCTCCATCAGGACAACCGGTCTGGACAGATGCAGCGACTCGATCTGCACATGCTGTTGTAAAAATGATCGCTGCGGGAACGACGATGAAGGACATCGTCACCGCCGATGCAATTCATAATGCAATGGTTGTCCACGCGGCGTTTGGAGGTTCGACAAATCTCTTGCTGCATATTCCTGCGATTGCTTTTGAGGCTGGTATCCAAAGACCGAATGTCGAAGACTGGAACCGTATCAACCGTATGACCCCTCGAATTGTGGACGTCTTACCCAATGGACCGGTGGGGCATCCTACAGTTCGAGTCTTTTTAGCGGGCGGTGTTCCAGAGGTGATGTTGCACCTACGAGAACTTGGACTACTGAAGCTCGATGCCAAAACGCCTGCGGGGATCAACATGGGTGAAGTTCTCGACTGGTGGGAAGGATCAGAAAGAAGGAATCGCTTCCGAGAACTTCTTAAAGAGAAAGACGGCATCGATCCTGACGAAGTCATTATGTCCCCCGCGAAAGCGAAAGAGAGAGGTTTAACCAGCACTGTGACTTTCCCGGCCGGCA
>JABJMI010000645.1 GCA_018659505.1 Planctomicrobium sp. | reverse complement strand
TTTCCTCCTGTTCATTTTTTCATCCTCGCAATAAATGTTCAGAGAGTTGCTTTGAATCAAATTCACGTCTTTGGAATCAGACATCATGGTCCCGGTTGTGCCCGGTCTCTTGTCGCTGCGCTGGAGGAATTGCAACCCGAACTCATTCTCTTAGAAGGTCCGGCTGATGCTCAAGACGCACTCCCATTAGCGAATCACGCCGAGATGCTTCCACCAGTTTCGCTGTTGATTTACCCAAAGGATTCGCCGCGACACTCTGTCAGTTTCCCGCTGGCGAAATTCTCACCGGAATGGCAATGCATCAAATGGGCTGGAGAGAATTCGAGACCAGTCCAGTTGATGGATTTGCCAATGACTCATCGCCTGGCACTCGACCGACAAAAGCTGGAAACCGAGAGTAGCTCAGAGACAGAAGAAGAGTCGCCATCAGTCCAGCCATTTAGAGCCGATCCCATAGCACTCCTTGCTGAGGCAGCGGGCTACACCGATCATGAACTCTGGTGGGAGGAGCAAATCGAACGCCGCGAAGATGCGACGGGTTTGTTCGCTGCGATCCTTGAAGCGATGCAATCTGTTCGTAGTGAATTCCCTGAGACGCGCGAGGATGACCTGCTCAGAGAAGCGTTCATGCGGAAGACGATTCGCAAGGCAAGAAAAGAAACGCTTGGTCCCGTTGCAGTCGTTTGTGGAGCATGGCACGCCCCGGTCCTCACTGAAGAAGCCATCAAAGGGAAGATGGAAGGCTGCAAGATTAAAGATGATACTGCCCGGCTGAAAGGGCTTCCGAAATTAAAAACGATTGCGACCTGGATACCGTGGACCTATTCTCGATTGAGTTACCGCAGCGGATACGGCGCCGGGATTGAATCACCCGGTTGGTATTCACATCTGTGGGAGTCAGCAAAAGATGCCCCGTTACGCTGGTTAACTCACGCCGCCAGACTAATGAGAAACAAAGACCTCGAAGCCTCTTCAGCGAGTATCATCGAAGCTTCCCGACTTGCCGAAACGGTCGCCTCGCTGCGTGAATTACGTTCTCCAGGTTTGCGAGAATTGAATGAAGCGATCGTCACCGTTTTCTGTCAGGGTGATCACGGTCCATTACAATTGATCCGCAAACGCCTCGAAATTGGAGACCGGTTGGGCGGAGTCCCCGAAGAGACTCCTGCGGTTCCGTTGGCACAGAACTTAGCGTCGCTGCAAAAGTCGCTGCGTATGAAACCTTCGACACAGCAGAAGATGCTCGATCTTGATTTGCGCAAGGAAATGCACCGCGAGCGAAGTTTCTTGCTGCATCGATTGCTGCTGCTAGAGATTCATTGGGGAGAGATGCATCAGTCAGGGGGTGGAGACTCGACCTTTCACGAAATCTGGAATCTGGAATGGCAACCAGAGTTTGCAGTCTCCATCATTGAAGCGAACGTTTATGGGAACACAGTCGAACTCGCTGCCAGTAATCGCGTCATCGAACATGGCAAACAATCGGCGGACTTAAAGCGATTGACCGAACTACTCGGCACTGCGATCCTGGCTGAACTTCCCGATGCAATCAACGAGTTATTAGAGTTGACCCGTGTGCGAGCTTCAGTCTCTTCCGATGTGCGTCATATGATGGAAGCGGTTCTCCCGCTCGCTCGAATCGCCCGTTACAGCGACGTACGAAAAACAGAAGCAGAACATATTCAACCGATCATCGAGAACATGTTCGAAAGAATCCTTGTTGGTCTGTTGCCTGCTTGTTCGTCGTTGGATGAAGCCGCTGCCGAGGAGATGCTGGCGAGTTTGATTCATGGACAAGAAGCAATCAACTTATTGAACATCGCTGACCTGCAAAGCGACTGGAATGTTCAACTACGTCGAATCAGTAAATCGAAAATCAACGGACTATTGCGAGGCTGGGCGTGTCGTATCTTGCTCGAACAAAGTGAAATCGACTCCGACGAACTCGAACGCCTAACTCGATTAGAACTCTCCTCAGCGACCGAAACGTCAATCGCAGCGGCCTGGCTCACCGGTTTACTCAAAGGCAGCGGACTCTTACTGATTCATCAAGATGTCCTGTGGGAAATCCTTGATGAATGGCTGCAACAACTCTCGTCTGAATTGTTTGTTGAGATGCTGCCGATCTTACGACGTGCATTCGGTGGATTCAGCAGTAGCGAACGTCGCAACATGGGGCGGAAGGTGAAGCTGTTGAACGTTGCAGGTGACTCGTCGAACAATTCCGCAGATCAGGCATCGGCAAATCGAATTGACCGGCAACGGGCAGCGAAAGTTTTGCCTGTTCTCGCAGAGATCATGGGAGTTGACCGATGACAGAAACCAAAGAGTTAGAGCGATTAAAGAGATGGCGACTCGTTCTCGGCTCAGAATTTGAGTGTCCCAAAGACGGCACTTCTCAGGAACCTGACTTGGACGGTCTCGATGTGGAACTCGAAGGTGACGAATTGCAGATGGATAAAGTTCTGCAAGCGCTGTATGACTCGGATCGGAAATCGGGCTTGGGCAGTACGTCTCCAAAAGTGAATCGCTGGCTGGGTGACATTCGCACATACTTCAGTGCCTCGAACGTCCGCATGATGCAGAAGGACGCTCTCGAACGCTTGCGACTGCATCGAATGTTATTGGAACCCGAAACGCTGGAACATATCGAAGCGGATGTCCATCTGGTCGGGACACTCATTTCGCTAAAAAACATCATCCCACAAAAAACGAAAGAGACCGCCCGTAAAGTGGTACAGAAAGTCGTGGATGAGATCGAACGCAAGTTGCGTCAACCGATGATCGAAGCTGTGCAAGGAGCTATCAGCAAAGTAACTCGCTCTTCTCGTCCGCGACCAAACGAGATCGACTGGCATAAGACGATTCAAAAGAATCTGAGAAACTATCTCCCCGAACATAAAACAATCGTCCCGGAGAAACTCGTCGGCTACGGGCGCAGACGTTCATCGCTGCGAGACATTATTTTGTGTGTTGACCAGAGTGGTTCCATGGCAACGTCGGTTGTTTATTCCAGTATCTTCGCTGCGGTTCTAGCATCGATGCGCGCGGTGAAGACAAGCTTAGTTGTCTTTGATACTGAAGTTGTTGACCTCAGCGAGATGCTTCAAGATCCGGTCGATGTCCTCTTTGGAGCACAACTCGGCGGCGGAACCGATATCAATCGCGCGGTTGGTTACTGTCAACAATTGATCGAACAACCAGATCAAACGATCATGGTTTTAATCACAGATCTCTACGAAGGTGGCGACGCTCAGCAGTTCTTGAGCCGTGTCGCAAGGTTGAAAGCGTCGGGCGTAGCAGTTATCTGCCTACTGGCACTCAACGACGATGGAGCCCCTTCCTTTAGCGAACACTTAGCAGATCACCTCGCCAGTTTAGATGTCCCCGCCTTTGCCTGTACTCCGGATCTGTTCCCCGACCTGATGGCAGCAGCGATCCAAAAACAAGACATCCACGCCTGGGCAGCGAAGCATGAAATCGTAACCCGTGGACATGATCACGAAGGCGATGAAGAATTCGTGGCACAGCCCCGTTAGCAGCACACTTCATCGTGTGCTGCCCGCTGGACCTCCGATGAATCATACCCCCCCACGGGACGTCAAAAGAACTTACAAACTAACGAAAACCCTGCACAGTTTTGTATGGCGGGTGGAGTTCGACGATCCACGTGAACTGGTAATTTCTAGTAAATCCCCTTCGTTGTGTTCATTATTGGATTAACATACAAACTGTATTGTACTGAGGTGCATCACAAGAATCCGTTTAGTTATTGCTTCAGCTTCATCGCACTGGATTGCGATCTAGTCGGAATGCAGCTTTGAAGAATCATCATACCAGAGTGAGGTTAATCAATTGGACGAACGGGCTGCTAAACGTGTTGACGGAGTTTACAGAAACATTAAACAACTACCATTGCTCGGATGTTTTGGGATTTTGATTCCTTTTATAGGTGTCATTATGCTTCCTTTGGCTATCTCCTACACGGTCATCTTAAATCGACTTTTACGAGATTACGAATCTGGAAAAATCATCGTTGAGAATCATGATCGTAAACCAGTAAATGGATTAGACATCTCAACAGAAGAGAAGCTGCAATTCTTGAAGAGTGATGAGACATGGATTTGGGTGCCATATCTTGTCGGTGCATTATGGTTGCCAATAGTGATTTTCGTAATTGTCATGATGATTCAAAATGTTTGACATGATTTCTTTGTCAGACGTAGGGTGGGTGGAGTTCGTCGATCCACGTGAACGGTGGGTTGCGCAATGAATTGTGAATCAAAACCAACAGTTCTTCATCGCGAAAATTAAGAACGTAACCCACCATTTCATCAACGAATTGCTTCACCCACCCTACGAAAATAATTAAACAAGTACGATGAATTCTTACGGAAACTAAGATGAACTCACTCGACAGTATCTACAAGATCAATCATCCAGAAGAAATCTATAGCCCCGGTCTCGTTGTCTTTAAGGAACTTGTTCAAAAGAACCTTGCGACAATGATTGAGATCGCTGATGGAGTCGAACGGCTTCGGCCGCACTGCAAGACTCATAAGATGCCTGAACTGACGAAGCTGCAACTCGCTGCCGGGATCACCAAGCATAAGGCAGCCACCTTCGCCGAAGCGGAAATGCTCGCTGATGTTGGCGTGGAAGATATCTTTCTTTCCTACAATTTGGTGGGACCGAATATCGCTCGTGGTGTGAAGTTTCGTCAGCGGTATCCTAACGTGAAATTCTCTGTGACTGCCGATGATCCGAAGTTGATTCGTGAACTCGGTCAAGCGATGACCAATGCCGGAACAGATATTGATGTCCTCCTCGATATCAACCCCGGACGAGACCGAACAGGCAGACCAGCTAATCAAGAAGCATTCGAACTTTACAAACTGATCGCTGAAACAGACGGTCTTACCCCTGCGGGAATGCACTTGTATGATGGGCATTTGCATGAAAAAGAAATCGAGCACCGCAAGGCATCAGTCAATCAATACTGGGAAGTCATTACAGAGTTCAAACAACGGTTAGAAAGTGCAGGCTATGCTGTTCCGAAGATCGTCTGCGGCGGAACTCCAACCTTTCCTGCGTATGCTGCAATGAATGACCCAGTCATTGAGCTAAGCCCCGGAACCTGTACCTTCCATGATTATAGCTACAACACTCACTTTCCCGACTTACAGGTTTTTACACCTGCTGCTGCCGTGTTAACTCGCGTCATCAGCCGACCGACAGAAAATCGAGTCACTTTCGATGTCGGCACAAAAGGTGTTGCTT
>JABJMI010000673.1 GCA_018659505.1 Planctomicrobium sp. | reverse complement strand
GTGATCGTTGCGGTAAACCTGTTTCTCTAAAGATAGTACAGCTGCCTAAAGTCTCGCCCCCTTTAACAGTCACTCGAACACCATTCTCTTCATCCGTGGATGTCATTGTCGTTGACGGAATAATTTCTCCGCGAATATCAATTGTCGCTGACTCCTTGTTGAGGTCCTTCAGCGTATAGGTGTTATTGACTAACATCGGAACCGGACGCCCGATATGGCTGGGACGTTCCCAAGTATCACCCGGATGATAGTTTCCTCCGTAAGGCAAGAGACCTATCGAGTTATCGATGAAGTTGGCAATCCCCGATTCCCCAGAGCCGGCTTCGATTCCGAGTGCGACTTGATTGCGTTCTGCTTCAGGAACATTTCTTAAGCAGCGATTGATGAAGTCAGTAAAACCTTCGACAGAAACAATCTGGTTCTCCGGTCCAATCCAGAAGGTGAACCCGTCTCCGACCATATCTCGGTACGCCTGGAACGAAACCGGCAGGTTGGATGAGCTTCGTGTCGAATCAAAAGCAGTGACTTGATCTCCTATGCGATTCTGATATTTGACCTGCTCATAGCGAACCTGCAAATGCGTGCGGTCTTCTAACTTCTCGATCACCGAAATCGCAAACATCAACTCCAATCGTGTCGAAATCTGATTGGTCGAGCCAGCGAGTGAATCCTGAATCAGTTCTTGCTCAACAACTTTCCGCAGCGGAAAACGGTCTCCCTGTTTGAGCTTCAACTTGAGTTGTGCAGAAGAATTGTCAGGTTGACTGCGAACGACATTTTCATCGGGTTTGGTCGCTTCCCATTCTTCAGAATTTTCAGACTGAGGTGTCGAAGCAGTCTTGTCAGAGCAACTGCTGAAAAGACATAGACAACACAGCAGTGCGCCAAAGATGCTACAAAATCCATTTCGCATGATCGTTCCTTCGATCTTCAGCCGGGAATACTAAATTCAATCAGACTGCTAAGTTACCAGACATCCCGAATGTGAATCCAGACCGAAATTCACTGCACGCAGTTCTGTGAGATGAACCACAGAGGTGAAAGACTTATGGTTACATAATCTCAAGTCAGCTTTCTGGCATTATTACATCAATCAATACATATTTGAGAGAATCCGTGAGCCATTCAACAGTTGCTATTCTCGGAGGAGGTCCAATCGGGCTGGAAGCATTGGTCGCTTGCAAAGCTCAAGGAATTGATGCAGTCCTCGACGAACGGAATGAAATCGGCTTCAACCTTAAAAAGTGGCAGCATGTTCGCTTGTTCAGCCCGTTTCAATTGAATCACTCCAAAACAGGAGCGAAACTACTTGGCGAGTCCGGAATTGCCGTCCCCAGCGATGAAGAATTACTGACCGGCAGAGAGTATCTGAAAAATTACCTGGAACCACTTGCCCAGCTCCCCGCGATTAAGAATTGCATTCAATCCAAGACAGAAGTCATCCATATTGCTAGAGAGAGACTGCTCAAGGGGGAACTGATCGGTTCTGCAACGCGAACTGAATCGCGTTTTCGACTTCATCTAACACATAACAATCAACCGAACATTTCCACCGCTGACTACGTACTCGATTGCACCGGGACATTTGGAAACCATAACTGGCTCGGTTCAGGTGGAATCCCTTGCTTAGGGGAGAAAGAGTTCTCTGACCGAATCGACTACGGTCTTCCGGAGGTTCTAGGTGCTGACAAAGAAAGGCACATTGGGAAAACGACTCTTGTCATCGGAACTGGATATTCAGCAGCGACGAACATTGTTGCACTGGCGAAATTGATTAAGGAAGAACCAGCGACTCAGGTTTACTGGCTCACTCGTCATGATAGAGAATTGCCACTTCAACCGATCCCAAACGACACACTTCTTGAACGAGAGCAACTTACGAACCAAGCGAATCATCTCGCAATCAGTAAGCAATCTGGAGTTGCAATGATCCGCAACAGTGTTGTGGAGTCGATATCTCAACCCGATGACACCTCAGGGAAATTGAACGTTCAAGTCCGGGTCGGTAGTGAAGCTGGGAATTCACAAGATTTCATTGTCGATAGGATCATTGCCAACGTAGGATTTCGTCCAGACCGCAGCATCTACGAAGAACTTCAAGTCCATGAATGCTATGCAACCCACGGTCCCATGAAACTGGCAGCGACGCTCATGGGAGAAACCTCAGCAGATTGTCTCGCACAAACATCACATGGAGTTGCCGCGCTGAAATCCCCAGAACCCAACTTCTACATTCTTGGCTCAAAGAGTTACGGTCGCAGTTCACGGTTTCTAATTAAGATCGGACTGGAACAAGTTGAAGAAGTCGTGAATGATATTGCGACATCGTGTTCAACTAGGTGAGTATCTCTTTCACCACGTTTCCATGGACATCGGTTAAGCGAAAATCTCTGCCTTGGAAACGGTAAGTAAGTCGTTTGTGATCGAGACCGAGCAAGTGCAAGATCGTGGCGTGTAAATCATGGACGTGTACTTCACCGGTGTCGACTCCGAAGCCAAGTTCGTCAGTCGTTCCGTGGATGTGCCCCGGTTTCAAACCT
The DNA here is from genome assembly GCA_018659505.1 of Planctomicrobium sp. Taxonomy (GTDB): domain Bacteria; phylum Planctomycetota; class Planctomycetia; order Planctomycetales; family Planctomycetaceae; genus Thalassoglobus. The sequence continues at coordinate 937 of JABJMI010000673.1, read as the reverse complement.
CCGCCAGCCATCCACATTGTGAAGGCATCAATGTGATGATCACGACCAATTGAACCACGCACTTCTCCCATGGGGGTCCGTCCAAATTCGCCACCCCAGATGACGAGAGTTTCATCCAATAGGCCTCGTGCCTTAAGATCGAGAACCAACGCTGCCGCAGCTTGATCAACTTCTTTACAGCACTTATTCAGGTTGTCTCGCAAATCAGCACCCTTGCCGCCGTGATGATCCCAATCGGTGTGATAAAGTTGAACGAATCGAGTACCACGTTCAACGAGTCTGCGAGCCAGCAAACAGTTTTTCCCAAACGATGGCTTCCCCGCTTCAACACCGTACTGTTCAAGTGTCGCTTTGGATTCCTGCTCCACCTGCATCAATTCGGGAGCAGACATTTGCATTGAAAACGCAGTCTCATAAGCATTGATACGAGTCGCAATTTCAGGATCGGCAGTGACATCCATCCGCAACTTATTAAGCTCGCCCACCGTACTCGTAAAATCATCTTGAGCTGCCCGAGTAATGCCGGGAGGGTTATCGAGGTTGAGGATCGGGCTGCCTGTACTACGAAAAGGGACTCCCTGATAGCTAGTCGGCAGAAACCCACTCGACCAGAGTGTGTTCCCCGCGCGCGGACCGCGTGGTCCTGATTGGAGGACCACGAAGCCGGGCAAGTTCTCTGATTCGCTGCCGAGTCCATAAGTTGTCCAGGCACCAAGACTGGGGCGGCCGGGTGCCTGAAAGCCGCAATTCATGAACAGCTTCGCCGGTCCATGATTGAAGACATCCGTTTTCACACCCCGTAGCCAGCAAACCTCATCAACGATATTCCGATGATGAGGCAGCAACTCGCTGAGGTCCATCCCGGATTCACCATACTTCTCGAACTTACGCTCGCTGCCAAGGAGTTTGGTATCCGGTTTCAGGAAGGCGAAGCGAC
>JABJMI010000672.1 GCA_018659505.1 Planctomicrobium sp. | reverse complement strand
TTCTCAGTAAAACCGGCGAACCGATTCGCAATGCGTTTGTTGAAATCTGGCAAGTCGACAGCCATGGAGTTTATCTCCATTCTGGCAGCGATAACGGTGACAATCGTGATACAAATTTCCAGGGATATGGTCGCTTCCTGACAGACTCCACTGGCAAATACTATTTCAGAACAATTAAACCTGTGCCCTACCCTGGACGGACACCGCACATTCACTTTGGAGTCAGTCAAAACGGAAAGCGAGTTTTCACAACACAAATGTTGATTCATGGCGAAAAGCAAAACCAGAGCGATGGTCTGTTTCGTCAGATTCAAGACCCGTTCCAGCGCGAATCAATTCAAGTGAAATTTGCACCTGTTCCAAACTCTAAGTTTGGCGAACTCGCTGCCAACTTTGATATTGTTCTCGGTTTAACACCGGATGAAAATGAACTCAAAGAGATTCAAGGTGGAATAGGTAAGCCACTGTATCGGGGACGTAGGTCATAATCTCTGCACCTTGTCGCTTAAGTACCTCCTTTATTTAATCACAGTCAATGTTTCTGTAGGGACAATGCGCTGGTTTAAGATTCAAATTTTAAACAAGGATCGAATTGTGTACAGACAACATTTACTAGTTTGTGGTCTCGGATTTGTCTCGGGTGTATTTACTTTGAATCAATACGAAGGCATTTCTAAATTCCTACCCGCTCTTCTCGGTCTTGGCGTATTGCTAGTACTTACCGAAGTTTTAATGTTCGCACGTGCACGGCGTCATCAGGCATTCGCAAAAGTGCTCGACAGCTATGTGACTCGACATGAAAACGACCTTAGCCACTCCGGTGCACACGTTTTTTAGGAGGTTGTCCTTCGCAAGTTTATTGGTTTAACGGCAAACCGAAGGCGAGTAGTTCGAAGACAATTGAGAAATTTTTGAAAACGACAGTGGATGATTGGTTCGACAATACGTTTAAAGTTGCAAGATTGCTCGAGCCTCAAGACAGTAATTTTCAAAATTTAATACCACCTGAACTTTTGAGTTCAACTCACCTTAGAATTGAAGGAAGCACGATGAAGAAAAGTTTGTTAATGATTTCGATGAGTTGTCTGTTCGTCGTTGGCAGCATGGCATACGCACAGCGAGATGGTGATGCCCCCAAAGAAGGCAAACGTGACGGGAAGCCAGAAGCCCGTGAACGTGATGGAGAAAAAGGTGAGCGTGGTCCACGTGACGGAGAAGGTGCTCGCCCCCGAGGACCAAGAGATGGTGAAGGTGAAGGTCGTCCGCGAGGTCCTCGCGACGGTGAAGCTCGCGGACGTCGTCCTGGACCGCCACCGAATCCATTGATGATGGCTTTGGATACAGATAAAGATGGTGAGCTTTCAGAGAAGGAATTGTCTAAAGCAGTAGCTGCCTTGAAGAAGCTCGACAAAAACGACGACGGCAAACTTAGCGGAGACGAAATTCATCCACCTCGACCACCTCGTGATGGTGATCGCCCACGACGCGAAGGGGAACGACCTCCACGTGATGGTGATCGTCCTGCACGGGAAACTGATCGGGAATAGTTTCACCGATTTGATTCAAACGCGGAAGAATAGAACCCGCGTCTTCTGCTTAAATCGAAATTCCCTGAACTGCTTGAGAATTATTTCTCAAGCAGTTTTTTTTGGTCGTTTGGTTTAGACCAAATTCCTAAGTTAAGAGACTCTGCATGTTCTTGGGCAGCTGAAAGCTGTTTTTTGATGTCGCTGCGGAATGGGTATTGAGTTTCCGCTGTGGCGAGACCTGCTAACACCAGCTCTTCATTTAAGAATGTTCCATCTTCAAGATAGACGAACGCAAGAATTCGGCGGTAGTCGTCATACCGTTCTTTATCGAAGACCAACCGAACAGTTTTGCCTTCGACGAGCTGAGTCGTGAACTGCGTCGCCTCGGCTCCAAATGGTTGAGGTGGCAGTCGAGGATGTTTCATCTCGGGAGTATCGACACCGAGTAACCGAACCCTATCATCACCTTGGATAAGCAGCGTGTCACCATCGATGACTCGTACGACTTTGACCTCGATACTTTCTGCATGTCTCGGAGTCGAGTCGTGTTGAATCTGAACTGTACGAAAGGCGATCCAGGCAAAGCCAAGTAATATCAATACTTTGAAGAGTTTGTTCGAGTCTCCAAAGCTAGAGCGAGCCTGAAAGGATGATGATCCTTGAGAAGATAATTTCTCTTGTACTGCGACCGCATTCACTTTAATTGTTGCTGAATGTGACGCGCGAATGAGGTGCTGGGCTCAATGGTGATTTCATGAACCGTTTTGCGCATTGACTGCAAAAATCGAGTTTGAGATTTTTTGCACCAGTTTCTTCTAGTTCGAATTCTCCAGTTGTTTCCATCTCAGAGATTTCGTGAGCGATCTGCTGCAAATGGTCTTTATCAAAATCTTCTTCAGCGAGCTCTTCTTCATTAAAGACTGGAGCAACTTCGATCTTCGCTTCAAATCTCTCTTTGCCCAATGAACAACCGCAAAGATCACACGTATAGTGGATCATATTTATATACACCTCGAAGGGAGGAAAGTTGAAATAATCAATCTGTCAGTGAAGTCACGAAAATGAATGCACCTGAAAGACTGTGAGTCATTTACTTTCAACTCAAAACTAAACAAGAGTTGAAAAGTGATTTGATCAGAAACTGAGTTCACTTTGAAGTCTGAGATCAATCTTTTTTAAGACTTGAGAAAGTGGAAAAAAATATCCCGATATCACTTGCTAGGGAGCTCAATAACTCCCCGCCAATTTGGAGGAGCACGACGGTTGTTTTGCGTAATGATCGCCAGTAAAAAATCCTGAGCCTGATCACTGGAAGGCATTGAATGCAAGTAGTTATAGGCTTCTTCCCAGCGACCTTCGCGGAATTCCGCGACTCCCTTTTCGTAGATGTCTAACTGCTCGTCTGTCAATTCAGAATTGTCACCCATCGGAGGAATGAGTTCGCTGACGATTAACGATTTCTCCATTCCGTAAGGCAAAACTTTGCCTAATGTTCTGATGCGAGCTTCTTCATGGGCGAAGCCATCTCTGGCTAATTGAGAAGTCGTTTCATCCATCACGATTGGAACCCGAAGTTTTTTAGTCATCCCTTCTAATCGACTGGCAAGGTTGACGACTGGACCGAAAACGGTGACAGCCATGCGGCCGCTGGTTCCAATTTGACCAGCGACAGCTCGACCATGTGCGACACCGATACCGACATGGAAATCTTGCAACGGGTGTCCATCTTCTCGCTGAATTCGTGCGAATTCTTCACGTATTGCTAATGCTGCACGGCAAGCTTTCAGGGGAGCATCATCGGAATTGAAAGGCCATCCCCAAAAGCCTAAAACTGCATCACCAAGAAAGTCGCCAGTGACTCCACCATGGTCGAGAATTT
>JABJMI010000475.1 GCA_018659505.1 Planctomicrobium sp. | reverse complement strand
GTTGATTCACAGCGTTTTGGTGGACAATGTTTGACGCTCACCACTCAACTTCACAGTTCAGGCTTCACCTGGAATAATTAATCGCTAACCTGAAACCGACCCGTTTAGCGATTTCCAACAATTTAACGCCAACCTATCGGGTCAGTTCAGGTTAGTTTTGGCGTTCTGCCACTAGAATCAACATGCCGATATCGCTTTCACATCTTGGTGAAATAATCGCTGCGGAAATGGCGGAGCGTGAACGCACCGCAACAGTCGCCGCCTTGGGTCTTACCGCACTGGCTGATCTTGATCACGTTAAATCCGTGAATAGATTTGCATTTCACGAGTGCAAACTTGCTCGACATCATGGCTACATCTTCGACGGGGCCAGCCGCATTGATGTCGTCCTATGGATTCGCCCGAATCTCGCTGTCGCACTCGAATTGAAACTCGGAACGACACGCCTTACAAAAACTCGAATCGATGAAGAGTTCTTAAGCGACTGTCGAACTAGTCATAACGGTCAGAGAATTGCCGGGAACATGATGGCAATACTTGATCGTCGATTTGGGGATATCGCGACAGCGGATGGTTTGTCCGTCGAACTTGAAAACACCTACGTAGAGCTATCGCGTGATTGGTTCGTAGTAACGCGCCGATGCGTGTTGGATAAATGGACCGGTAATGATCGCCCAAATTTCTCGCCAAATACGTCATGTGTCACAATTGGGGAACTCGTTGCCGCTTTCGGTGGTCAACAACCATTCAACACACTTGTGCGCAAATTACTTGACATCGATTACTTTCAAGAATGGGTCAATTAGCCACGTAGGTTATATTCCCGCATGGCACATTGTGAGGGAAGTCTCCCCAACAATGTTAACTCGTTCCCTTTCGGTGAAATTGCTTTACCAAAGGAAGACTATAATAACTGGAAAGTAAATAGAGCGACCAGCGGGACCAGATAGCGGACTATTAGGCGCGCTGTATATAATTTGACATGTGTATTATGGAGAACACGAGATGATCAAATCAAATGCAGAAGTACTGAGCGTAACTTATGAGAGCCAACTTGATCAACAAGCGGAGTGGGCGATGAACGAAGGCGGAAGACATTTCGACGAGGACAGTCAGGTCCATATCACTTTGAAACGATTGTGTAAGCGGCTCAACGAATTGGAAATCCCTTACGCTGTAGCGGGAGGTATGGCGCTTTTCAAGCACGGTTTTCGACGATTTACTGAAGATGTCGATGTGCTTGTGTCGCCGGAAGGACTCAAGGCAATCCACAAAAACCTAAAAGGTCGAGGTTATTTGCCTTTATTTGAAAGAAGCAAAAACCTTCGTGACACCGATTCAAAAGTACGGATTGAATTTCTACTTACGGGTGATTATCCAGGAGATGGTAAGAAAAAACCTGTTGCATTTCCTCCCGCGGAACTCGTTTCCGAAGAGAAAGATGGAGTTTCGATTCTCAATCTTAAAGCACTCGTTGAACTTAAGTTGGCGTCAGGCATGAGTGGTGCAGATCGAATCAAAGACCTCGCAGACGTGCAAGAGTTAATTAAACTGCTTTCACTACCGGCAGAGTTCGGTGACTCATTAAATTCCTACGTGACTCCCAAATACAAAGAACTTTGGCAGAGCGTGAATTCAGGCAATCGAAGATTCATTTATTTGTGGCGAAATAAATTCCTGACGACCAACGCGACGAGCCTGCCAGAGATGATCGCAAGCCTCAATCAAGCTAGTGAACTTCTTCAAAACATGCAGGCAGATGGTGTTACGCTCGATCCAAATAGTGTTACTGGAGACGACTATGCTCGATTGGTCACAACGAACCAAGAAGTTGCACGGAAATACGACATGCACGATGAGGCAGAATTCTGGGACGACACGGTTGAGTGATTTCACATAACCTCGAATTATTTCAATTGTTTTAACAGCAAGAACGTTACTTACTAAAACTGTCTTCGAAATCACTTCACCTTCGGCTCTCGGCAAAAGAATCAAAAAAGGGGGGCGCATCACTCTGTGCGTTGCGTCCCCCTTTTTGTTTGAATCAATAATTTGATTACTTCCGTAATTCATCCGGAATATCGGGGTACATGATCAAGCGTTGAATGTCTTCGTCCTTAGGGACAGTCAAGGGGCGGATGATGCGGAAGCCTACGAAGTCGGCGTCGGTGTGGTACCACATACTTTGTGGGAGTTGTGGATCCTGAATTTTCCAGTCTTCGCTGGATGAAACTCTCTTCGCACTTCGCAAGTACTCAGGATCGTCAAACCATGATCCTCCCCGAGCAGAACGTGGGTACAATTCTGTTGGTGGTGCGTAGGGGAAGATCGCTGCCACCATGGGATTGAACTGTTTATAAAAATCGGCATGGTACTGATCGAGACACCATTCAGAGACATTCCCATGCATATCGTGAAGTCCCCAAGCATTCGGTTTCTTCAAACCGATTTTATGATACGTTTCTTCTGAGTTCTCGTAATACCAGGCGTAGTCGCCGATTTTATCGGGATCATCGCCGTACGAATAAGCTGTTTTGCTTCCGGCTCGGCAGGCGTACTCCCATTCCGCTTCAGTCGGCAGGCGATAATATTGCCCGGTCTTTTCTGAGAGCCATTCACAGTACATCTTGGCAGCCAGCTGTGTCATGCAAATCGCAGGGAAACCATCATGCCCCATGCCGAAGGTCATGTCGGTGTATTCTTTAGTCGGGCGTGTCACGCCATCTGAGTTCTTGTCGACATCGTCTGCTGTTAGACCGCTGAGATCACGGCGTTGGATGTCGAGGTTCAATCGCCAAGTGTCGTACTCGTCCCAGGTGATTTCATATTTCCCCATCCAGAATGGGTCAATTTTCACCTTATGTTGCGGACCTTCGTCGTCTTCTCGATCTTCTTCATCCTTAGGACTTCCCATGATATACTCACCACCGGGGATGGGGAGCATGTGGAAATCGATTTCCGTATGTCGCAGTCTTTGCTTGTACGGTTTCATCTCCGATTCTTTGGTAGCGATACTGTCTGGATCACGCAGAAAAGGGTCTTTCAAATCTGGTTCAGCTGCCGTTGCGATTGAACTTCCTAAAATAACAAGGCAAAAAATGCCTTTTTGGAGCCAACTTAGTGCCCCGCAATGTGTAGGATGAGATGTGGACATGTGTGCCTTTCGTGGTCGATGATCATACCAGCTTATAAAGAGGGGAAAATGACGAACACTTTGCAAGTACGCAAGCTTTCGCTGAGCTGGGTTTGGTGGGTTGTTTGGGGAACGTCTTTGTTCCTGCTAACACGAACGCCCGTCATTGGTGCAGAAAAACTGAAACGCTATGAGTTTCTGCAAATCCGCATGGGCATTCCCGTGAATATCACATTGTATGCACCCTCAGAAGCAATCGCAAATCAAGCATCGAAAGCTGCCTACGATCAATTTCGCAAAATTGACAGTATCATGAGCGATTACGATCCTGACAGCGAACTCATGCAACTCTGTAAAAACGCTGCCGTGGCTCAACCGGTGGGAGTCAGTCCAGAGCTGTTTGAAGTCTTGACCGAAGCTCAAAAGCTCTCGCAACAAACCGATGGAGCCTTCGATGTGACAGTCGGTCCTGTCGTAAAATTGTGGCGAATCGCTCGTCGTCGCGAAGAATTACCAGATCCACAACTACTCGCGAAGGCAATGGAGTCCGTTGGCTATCAGAACATTGAGCTGAAAAAAGAGAATCGCAGCGTGATTCTCAAGAAAGCGAATATGCAGATCGACTTGGGAGCCATCGCTAAAGGCTACGCAGCTGATCAGGCTTTGAAGGCGATGAAGGCACACGGGATTTCCAAAGTCCTCATCGATGCAGGCGGTGATATTGTTGCAGGGGATTCTCCTCCAGGTCGGGAATTTTGGATGATCGAGATCGAAAAATTGCAATCCGAGAGTGACGCAGAGACTCCAATCGTTCATCTCAACAATGCCGCAATCGCAACATCTGGAGACGCTTATCAGTTCCTTGAAATTGATGGGGCGAGGTATTCCCATATCGTTAACCCATTAACAGGAAAAGGGTTAACAACGACCAGTACTGTTACAGTTATTGCTCCG
>JABJMI010000671.1 GCA_018659505.1 Planctomicrobium sp. | reverse complement strand
CGAAAAAACTTCGTCCGGTTTCCAGATTGAGCATCAACAATTGATCCGCAGCTCATCTTTAGTTATCAGAGAGATACGTGACGGAAAGGTCATTTCATATACCCACACAGCCTCATCACGGATACCAAAGAAAGCTGCTCCCAGCTTAATGCTTAAAGACAATGTTTTTGCTTTCCGTCTGAGCGGAAGATCTCTTATTAAAGGCTTCGTGTTGGAGGACTACAAACCAGGGGCCATCTTGATGGGAACGCGCCCGAACCAATACGGTGGCAAAGCCATGAAAATCAAAAACGTTGAAGTCCGCAGACTAGATTAAGCTGAGCAGGGTCCGCGGTCCGTGTAAGCTATGAGGTGCGGAGCAAATGCGTTGCAGAAATTCTTCAATTCGGTTCCTGAACTGGTTTCCAATCATCGTAGTGTTTCGCGCTTTGGCTGCTCCAGAAGGGAGAGGAACCCCATAAGGGAACTGTCGGCAAAGTCGACTCCCAGTCTGCGAGTTGCTTAAAGAGTTCTAGGAATCTCTCGGGGTGACTATTTGCAAGGTCGCTCTCTTCTGCGAGATCACTAGCGGGCTCGAACAGTTGAGCGGGGCGATGCGAGAGCCTGATGAGTTTTTGATCTCCTGCAAGGATCGCTGCCTGTCCTTGTAGTCGCCAGAACAATGTTCGCTGCGGGAGTTTGCTTTCGCCTTTCAGTATTGGCAAGAGGTTGACGCCGTCGTACGCACCAAACTTCGCAATTGCTTTCTTGCGATTGTTCTTATCCTCATGCGAGCGAGGTTCGTTCAGAGGAAGAAGTTCTGCACTAGCTGCAGCTAGAAATGTTGGCAAGACATCGAGACTGGAAACGACACCAGAAAACGGCTTGTTACTCGGCAAAGAACCAGTCCAGGACCAAATCATCGGGACGCGGACGCCTCCTTCCTTCAGGCAACCTTTCACTCCAGAGAGTGGACCATTCCAACTGGCGTTGCTGGTCGCTCCACCATTGTCAGAAAAGAAAACGATCAGCGTGTTGTCCAATTCTCCGGAAGCTTTCAGGGTTTCGCGAACACGACCAATCCCACGGTCGAGCGCCCACATCATGGAGGCGTAAGTTCTACGACGAGGATCTTTGATGTTCTCGAATTTTTGCAGGTCAGCATCGGTTGCCTGTAGGGGACCGTGCGGCGCATTGTAGGAGAGGAAAAGAAGCCAGGGTTCAGTCTTTTCTTCCGTCTGATCAGCTTCAATCCAGCGAATCGCTTCGTCTGTAAAGAAGTCGGTCAGGTATTCACTTGAGAATTCCTGAAGCGGCTTTCCATTTCGTTCAAGCTGATTGCGATTCGGTTTGGGAAAATATCCGTGGCTGCCTCCCAGCATTCCGCAGAAGTAATCAAACCCTCTGGAATTCGGATGAAACGGTTCGCCGATCCCCTGGTGCCATTTGCCAATGAGAGCAGTTCGGTAGCCGGTTGCTTTTAAGTGGTCTCCGAGAGTCCATTCACCGGGAGGTAAGCCGAGTAAGTCTGGTCGTGTGGCGTAACTGCTTGCACCTTTATTCAAGTTCGCTTGATAGCCAAATCGCCTTGGATCGCGACCGGTCAACAACCCAGCTCTGGAAGGAGAACAAACCGGACTAGCGACATAGGCTTGTGTGCAAAGTATTCCATCTTGCGCCAACGCATCAATATTCGGCGTCCGGAGATACTCACTCCCCATGCAACCCAAATCGCCATATCCCATATCGTCCGCGAGCAAGATCAACAAATTCGGTCGATCATCAGCGAGTGATGGAGTGCTGATAAATACGAGAAACAGAAGATAAGCGAGTGCCAATAGACGTGGCTGATTCATAATGCTTCCTGAAGAAACGACGTGAGAAAAACAAATACAGTAGGTTGATTATAGTAGTCGAATTTCAGGGTGTTGGCGTTTGTTCGAATTGAGAATTCAAATTCGTCACAAAGAGATGTAGGCGATTCTTCGATCTAGGCAATCTATCTGGTATTTTGAGGTGGCTCTAGTTTCACGGGCGCGCCATTCCTTAAGATT
>JABJMI010000659.1 GCA_018659505.1 Planctomicrobium sp. | reverse complement strand
TGTCGAAGTTGTCAAACAACCACGACCGATCACAGTCCTTAAGCTTGAGTCTGTTCAGCCAGAAAGTGAAACACGGTACACGGGATCGGTCTCTGCCTGGAAAGTCGAGGATATCGGCTTCGAAGTGGGCGGTCGAATTAACTCCATTGCCGAATCAGGCTCGGATATTAAAGGTCCTGAGGAGGTGGGTGATGAAGTGCTTCCTGGAGACTCAATCGCGAGTCTGGATGAAGCTCGCTACAAAATTCAGCTCAGTGCCGCTGAAGCGAGAGTCAAAACTGCAACTGCTCAACGCAACGCTGTTCAGAACGATCTGGAAAAAATTCTACCGCAACAAATCGTCGCTGCTGAAGTTGATCTAAAGTTAGGAACAGCTGAGTACAATCGACAGAAAGATTTGTTCGATCAAAACGCTGGAACACAAACCGAGTTAGACCAAGCACTCGCAGGGCGGGATAATGCTCAGGCAATGCTTGACCAATTGATTCAATCACAAGACGTCAAGAAGGCTGACCTGGAGTCATACGAGTCACAGATTCAAGAAGCGCAGCAAGCCGTCGGGCAAGCGAACCAGGACTTGAGTGATACAACTTTGGAAGCACCATTTTCTGGTCGTATTGCACAATCATACAAGACTCTTGGTTCCGTGGTTCAACAGGGAGAAGCGGTTGTTCAATTGCAAATGATGAATCCGATTCAAGTGAATGTTGAGGTCGATTCGAAGACTGATTCGCGACTCAACTTTGGTGACTTCGTCTATGCCTATCCACCAGATTCCCCTTCTCAACCCATCAAGGCGATGGTCTATGAGACCGCTTCTGTCGCAGACCCCTCGACCCGTACGTTTCTCATTCAACTGCTAGTTATGAATGAAAAAATGACAACAGGTCTGCCGGAAGAATTCGACCCCGAGCAAGACCTGCGTACCCGTCAATTGACTGGTGCGTTCCAAGAGTTCGCTGATGCTTCTCTCCCTTATTACCTAAACGTGAATTCTCTTCACAAAGATGCCCAGGGAGATTTCATTTTTAGATTGAAAGACTTCACCTGGAAAGATCGTATTGGATCGGACCAAACCGAATTTGAAGTCGAAAAAGTCTATGTCTCTTTGGGTGATGAAATATTGAGGATTTTCGACGTCGCAACTTTCCGGCAGCTTAAAGAACTCGGTGAGATCAACCCCGAGGACGACCTTTTCGTGGGCAAACTTCTCTCAGTCAACGGTCAAGAGATTCCATCAGATACTGCGGTTGCTCGTCTTGAGGAAAACGGGAAAATCTTTTGGGTCCGCGAGCGTTGGCAGCTACGGCCTGGCGACTTCCTGGATGTTGAACTGGGTGAACAGCCTTTGATCGAGGGCTTCTATGTTCCCATGGATGCAATCGTCAAACGAACTGGTTCCAACAAATCCTCCGTCTTTGTACTGCAAGACCCTGGTGGAAAAGCGACTGTTCAAGAAGTCTTTGTGAATGTTTTTCCCAGCATTCAAAGCGATAAGCTGACAAGAATTACTCCTCAGAAGGAAGGAACATTGAAAGAGGGGAGCTTGATTGTCTCCAAAGGATCGCATTACCTCAGTGATGGTGAAACTGTCCGCGTCACCAACTTGCTAGAGGTGACCGAATGAACCTCCCGGAATTCGCTGTTCGTCATAAACCAGTTGTCCTGACGCTGGTGCTGATCTTAATTGCCTGGGGAGTCATTTCTTTCCAGACAATGCCACGTCGAGAAGACCCGGAATACACTGTTAGAACCTGTGCGGTTATCACCCCCTGGCCAGGTGCTCCTGCTCAAAAAGTGGAAGAGCTTGTCACAGACAAACTTGAAAAGGCCCTGGACACAATCGAAGAAGTTGACGTTGTTCGTTCAACGTCAACAAACGGACTTTCAGAAATCTATGTTGATGTCGAAGACTGGGTCTCAGGAGATTCTATCGACAACGCTTGGGACAAAGTCCGCGCTGAGGTCAGTCGAGTCAGTATGCCTGACCCCAACATTCGCGCCATCGTGAACGACAGCTTCGGTGACACCGACATTCTAGTTCTGGCCGTCTATCAGAAACCGCTTGAGGGCGAGACTGAGATCCTCGAAAGCAATCGATACTCGCGTCGGCAACTCGAACTTGTCAGCGAAGATATTCGCGACTCCCTCAGGCTCTTAGACGGAGTCTCCAAGGTCAATTTGTTTGGGAATCAGCAGGAAGCAATCTACCTTGAAACAGAAATGGGCAACTGGTCCCAGATTGAGTTAACTATCAATGACCTGCAACAACTTCTCGAAGCGAGGAACATCGTTGCTTCGGGTGGGACGATTGAATCCGACGTCGGCCGCTACTTCGTAAAGCCCGGTGGCGAGTTTGATTCTATTGATGAAATTCAATCTATCATCGTCAATTCAGGTTCAGAAACGGGTGCTGAAAGACCTGTTTATCTGAAGGATGTCGGCATCACACTCACCAGAGATTATGAGGATCCACCTGGGAGAATCTGCCGATATGGAGATGCTCATACATCCGCGACGGCGATCATGGTGACTTTGCAAATGAAGTCAGGCGCGAATATCGTCGATATCTGTGACGCTGCCAATGCTCGCATCGACCTCATGCAGAATATCGAAATGTCGCTCCCTGCGGATATTGCAGTCGTACCGGTTTCTGACCAGTCAACGAATGTCCGTAAGAAAATTTCCGATGTTGTCTCGAACGTAATTGGTGCGATTGTCATCGTGGTGATTATCGTTTTCATCTTTGTCGGTTTCCGCACAGCGATGGTCATGGCAGCCAATATTCCCGTGGTAGTTCTCTCGGCGATTGCTCTGATCACAATCTTCGACGTCCAACTCGAACAAATCTCGCTGGCATCAATTATCATTGCTCTCGGACTGTTGGTCGACAACGCCGTTCAGGTTTGTGATCAGGCGCGTACGAACCAATTGAACGGTATGAACCCGACGGATGCTGCCGTCAGCGGAGCGAATACCCTTTCAATGGCAATGCTCAGCGGAACGGCGACAACCGTCGCTGCATTCTTCCCGATGTTGCTTGCCCTGGAGGGGAACACTCAAGAATATATCTACAGCTTGCCAGTCACTCTCTCGGTGACACTCGGAATCAGCTGGATCTTAGCAATGACTTTTTGTGTCATTCTTGCCAGTTGGTTTATTCGTGCACCTAAAGACCCTTCGAAGCCATCGACCCCAATCGAATTCGTTATTTCTACAATTGGATCATTGCTT
>JABJMI010000669.1 GCA_018659505.1 Planctomicrobium sp. | reverse complement strand
CATTGGCGTGAAAATAAAGTACCGTCGTAGGATGGACATCCTTGTCCGTCCACTGAGTTCCGTCGGACTTGGAAGTCCGACGTACTGGTAGATTAAAAACATGCGGATGCCTAAGTTGCCTATTCATCAGAGTAAACAGTGAGTCGGGGCTTCTCTAAAGAGCCATATGTATAGAGTCAAATGGTGCGTATTCAATGAAAAAGCCATCGCTCCGGTTGGAACGATGGCTGAGAACTGGAACCTGCTTCGCAAGGATTGAAACACTTTAATAGTGCTCTATATGCCTGGAATTTCGAGTTTCTCCTGGTCGGCGATTTTCCGAATCTTCTGCATCGCACGTGCTTCGATCTGGCGGATACGTTCTTTAGTTACGCCAAATCTGCCGCCGACCTGTTCGAGGGTTTCTGGCTCCGAACCTTTCTCTAGTCCGTAACGATGAAGGATAATTCGCCGTTCCCGATCATCCAGGTTTTCCAAAATAGACATGATCACTTCATGTTGTCTTGAGTTGATCACCTCATCTTTGAACTGGCTCCCCCTTTGATCTTCCGAGAATGAGAAGACTTCTTCATTCCCCGTACGAAAACGATCAAGGACTCTGTTTTCGGTCGGAATTGAACGGGCGTAGTTCTTCATGATCGCCCAAGTCGCATAGGTCGAAAACTTATTACCTTTCGTGTAGTCAAACTTTTCGATGGCTCGCATTAACGACATGTTGCCATCGCTGACCATTTCAAAGAAGTTTACTGAAGGTTTCATGTGTCGTTTGGCAATCGAAACGACCAATCGTAAATTACTTCGAATCAGAAAGTTTTTAACTTTTGTCGCTTCGCGAATCAGATTCTCAAGTTGGTCGAGATCTTTCGACTTTGGCTTTTGAAGATCGATTTCTTTTTGAAGTGCAGAGGCTTTGAACTTCAGGTAGTTCATCTTTCTGAACCAGTACCCTTCTTCTTCACGTGTGAGAAGAGCCACGGTGTAAAGGGATGCTAGATACTGCGGAAGTCCCGGCGGGGCTTTGACCGCTCTCGATTTCTTTTCAACCTCTGGAGGTGGTCCAAGAATCGTTTTGTCTGCACCTTCTTCGTGAAACTCTTCACTATCCATGTATGCGACAGGTGCTTCGAAAAGCATCTTGGCACGCACTTCCGTGACAATACGATAAACACTGGTTTTGGTCCGACAAAATTCCTCAGCGAGAAGTTCAGCGGACATCCCATTGACGTATCGCTGATAGATTTCCAGCTTACGGTCATCCGTCAGAGGACTTGTTGAATTAGGGAAGACTGCATTCTCCGGGTTTTCATCGTCATACTGTTTCAGGGTATAACGAATTGTTTCTGGGGAGCGTTTAAAAACTTTCGAAAGACGTCGACCAACTTCCGCAGGACATGCCCCGTGGATCGAGAGGCGACGTGCTTTGAGAATCATTTCCTGTTTCTCAGCTTCACTGATTTGGGAGAAACGAGAACTTCGGTGGATTTCGGTTTCGTTTTCATTTACGAAGCGTTCAACCGAAGAACTAAGGAACCCAACACGAGATCGGTTTCCAAACAGAAATTTTCGACTGACTAGACCCCGTTTCCTCCAGCGATCGATCGTCTTTGTGGAAACATTATATTTCTCACTCAGATCATTCACTGTGAAGACAGCTTCACCTGCTTGCTCAACGGGTAATTTGGTACTCGCAGAGAGTTCCTCAACAAACTTCGGCAGATCGTGTAAAAGATCTTCACCGTCGATTGATAGGTCCGGGTACTGTTCAGACCGATAGCCCGTGAGGACTTCGGTCAGTTCCTGGTATTTGTAGGATTGACCTGGCTCAACTTGAGCCAATAATTTCTCAGCTCGACTCATTTGCTCCAATCGTTTTTCAATTGGGGCATATCGAGCCTGTTGCTCGGTTAGCTGTTTCAACGCAGGGTGTTTGAAGTTCGCGCTCATTGCGAGTCCCTCCTTATTTCTCCTGTTCATCTACATTCATCTTGAAATAGAAAGCAGGAAGTTGGCAGCGACGTCTTTCTATCTTCATCTGTCGCTGACTGATTGATATTTCTTTGCGGCGAAAAAACGTTCAATGAAATGTTGCCGCTCTATAAGATTAGTACGTGTAAATAGACGCTGGGATTACCAAAAAAGTTCGCATACGATCAATTTTTTCGAAAATAACTATCCACATATGATTCTGCAGAATGATTTGCACAGAGAATGCCGCTCGCAACGAAACGAGACTTTTTACCGTAAGCCATTACTAGTTAACAAATTACGGCAAACACGAAAGAGTAAGGTTATGACTGAAAAGAGCAGAGCTAGCAATTATGTATCACAATGATGCACGTAAATCGCACAGACTTTGACTTATCGCCTGGTGGAAACTGATCGATGCGATATTACAAGTTTGCTAATCGCCCATCGCTAGCATCTTGGAAGAATGGCACTAGGCAATGCCCCCTCTTGGTGTGAGAGCAAGTATTGTTGGATTTCAGAAAGCATGAATCACCCAGAGCCGCAGAGAGCGCAAAGTTTTTTGGTTTTTCCTCTGCGACCCCTGCGGCTCTGCGTGAGATTTTTTGCCTCATCTTTACGAGAAAGATCGTCATCTATATGCAGGCTGCGCTGCAAGCTATCCGATCCACTCGCTTGCGCGTCGTGTTTGTATCACGACTGGATTGGGAAAACTGCTTCGGAGCAAACCCTAAGTTGAGGCTTTTTTCGATCTGATCTTTCTCAGGACTCGAAAGCCGTTGTAGTAGATTGAGTCACGCAGACGGTTTTGCCCGACAGGTGAGGGGGACATGCCTTTCTGTCTGAGTGAATTATTGACTTGATACAAGGCTCTACGACGATCAAGATCCGGTGTACGGAAAGTGATTGAGAAGGAGATCGAGACAGAGTCTCCGTTCTTGACCCAATGGGGATATGTGACTGGGAAGTGAAGTCCCTTACCGGCTTGCAGATCGAACGTCCAACCTGTTTGTTCGTGCTCGCTCTTGAATTTCAGGTTCCTTCCCTGGTCAGAATAAAAGTGTTCTAAGTCGGTTTCGCTGACGATTTCTTTGTTGCGTCCATCGAGCATACGAATCTGCTTACTGCCCTGAACCTGTAATAAGAAATTGTGCTCGGGATCGATATGATACGGTGTCACTGAACCGGGAGAAGTCACAAAGACAAATGCCTGTGGTTGAGTCATGCCTGGTGCAATGGGATCGGTATAGGGTTCGATTAAGCTCAAACACTCATCTAACAATTCTTTGTATGCAGGGTCGCGTTCCACGTATTTGAGAACCATCCATGATTGGCACTCTTCAATGCGGCGTACTGTTTCTTCTGGTGAGAGTCCATTTCGAGGAGTTAACTCGGGATCGAGACTCACGGGCAAATTGCCAGCGTTGTATTCGATACATTCTTCTGGCAATGATTTGGTCAGTTCGACAATTCGGTTGAGATCGAAAAGCGGATGATCACTCAGGGAATGGTCGATGAGGAACGGTTCACGCGCAAAATGTTTCTCGAACTCGACGGGATTCAAAGCCAGTAGATCTTGCGGATCATGTACCTTCAGTTCAGTTGAAGATTTTGTTGAGTTTGAAATTGTGGAAGAAACCATGTTGTCGCTTTCGTTGAGCTATTGAAACAATCTCTGAGCAGAGAGTTTTATTGACTTTTCGGTTTACGAACGATTCGTTTCATCGCTCGCAGGAGAGGAAGAGAACTGACCATCAGGTTGACAATCGGGCTGCCCGTTGAAATCAGCATATGCTGAATCGATTTTCTTTCCTGCCAGAGTCGGTCAATCATGGGATGGTTCGGGATGGCACAAGAGTCTAGCCATTGCAGACCTTGGTCATTCAGGAACCGCTCGGTGATGTGCAGTTGTAATAAAATTCCGGGCGAATACTTTTTATATTGTTCATCAAACGCGATTTTGTAGGTGAAACCGCCTGTGTTCGATAACAAAGTGCAGCCTAAAGCAATCGGTTCTCCATTAAGAAATAGTCCGATCATTTCCAGCCGGTTTTGCTCCATTCCGCTTGTGAGAAGGTTTTGAAAAAACGCAGCTTTATAAGGATGTTGCTTCATGGCTGTCCCTTCGCGCCCCTTCCAGCCTTCGGCTTCTAAATCAAGAAACCACTGCGACCAACAACTCGCAGACTTTGGATCTGTTCCTAAACGAAATTCCACCTGCCCCAATTTGTTTAGGTTTCTCAGTTGCCGTTTATATCCGCGAAGATGGTGTCCTCCAACTGCTTCCTTGACGTAGGACTCATACTCGCATCCGAATTCCAACTTTGCTCTGGAGTAGTGATCGAACTGGAAGGTTGTTGACAATTGATTCCGTAGGAATGTCTGCAATTCCTGATGGACTCGCCCCTCGGCTACAGTGAGCGGGAACTCGACTAGGTCGATTCTTGGTTGAGTTTTTTTGATGTGTGAAAACAACGTTTCTAAGGTTTGAGCTTCATGTCCTGAGCGAATTAACGGGGTTGTTAAGTAACTTAATTCGGACTTCCATAAAGAGAGTTGATTCAGGATTCCAAATTTTTTCAATTGTACAAATGGAAAGAAACCAACAAGGGATTTCGACTTATCGTCCCGCACAACAACGATTCTCCAATTGTCTTGCGCTGTCGTGTGATGCGTTACCGCTTGAAAAAAAGCAGGTTCATAGAAGGCATTCGGAGAGGAAGTATGCCGAGCAAGATCGGACCACTGATCCGCAATCGTGCTCAATAATTTTGGTGAATTGATCGTGTGAGCGACAAGATCGCCGTGGGAAGTCGATTGCCCGTTCTCACTATTGATCAACTCCTTATTGATGAGGTTCTGGTCAGAGATGGACTCAGAAGTGATCACTTCAGACATTGTATTAACTCGAAACGTATTTATCTGGAGATGAGGTGGACAGTGTGTGCCGCACTCACTCTGGGTATTCATGTGCGGAATTAAAAATTCGTTCTGTCACAGGGTTCCCTGCCTCAGAGTAAACATAGAATGCTCTTTCAGGGTCGTCAGCGAATTCGTTTCCTTAAAGCAACTCTTCCCCCAGCAGGGTTCCTTGCGATTGCTAGAATTGCTTGGACCGTTGCAATCAGCACCCGGAAATGATTGAATCAAAGCATGAACGACCGCTTTACTGCTCCAAATAAGAGAAATTTAGATATGCGACATCGAACTCTATACAGCATTGCTCTTTTGCAATGCTGTATCTTTCTCACATCGGGAACTCGTTTTGCACTTTCAGCAGAATCGAAAAACACAACGTCATCGCGGCCGAATGTCTTGTTTATCGCTATTGATGATCTGAATGATTGGGAAGGTTGCATGGGTGGGCATCCTCAAGCACAAACTCCAAACATCGACAAGCTGGCGAAGCGAGGGACACTCTTCACGAATGCACATTGCCAGGCTCCGTTGTGTAACTCATCACGGACCAGCTTGATGACAGGCTTACGTCCATCCACAACTGGCGTATACTCACTTCAACCGTGGTTTCGCACCATGGATAAATTCAAGAAACATGTCACGCTGCCGCAACAATTCAAAGCTGCGGGATATACAACTTTAACGACCGGTAAAATTTATCATGGTGGCTATCCACCATCGAAAGAGCGGAAAGCGGAGTACGATAAATGGGGACCAGGAGCAGGAGTGGGAGTTCGTCCGAAAGAGAAAATTGTCGAGACACCAATGGGCAACCATCCGCTCGTTGACTGGGGAACATTCCCGCATAAAGATGAAGACAAAGGAGACTGGAAGGTCGCGAGTTGGGCAGTTGAACAATTGGAGTCTCCACCAGAAGAACCATTCTTTATGTCAGTCGGTTTCTTCCTGCCGCATGTCCCCTGTTATGCCACACAAAAATGGTTCGATCTCTATCCTGAAGATGAGTTGATTCTCCCTGATGTTCCGCTCGATGATCGGGCTGATGTGCCTGAGTTCTCATGGTATCTCTATTGGTATCTGCCGGAAGTTCGACTCTCTTGGTTGAAAGCCCAGAACCAATGGAAAGCGCTCGTCCGTGCTTACCTTGCGTCCGTCAGTTTTGTCGATAGCCAAGTTGGTCGCGTCCTTGATGCCTTGGAAGCGAGCGGAAAAGCGGACAACACAATCGTTGTCCTCTGGTCAGATCATGGTTGGCATCTTGGTGAGAAAAACATTACCGGCAAGAATACACTGTGGCATGAATCAACGAGAGTTCCGCTGATCTTCGCCGGTCCGGGAATTCAATCGGACGTCGTCTGCCAGCAACCAGCAGAACTTCTCGACATGTTTCCAACTTTGATTGACCTTTGCGATCTCAGCAAACGTAATGATCTCGATGGTCATAGTTTGTTACCACAACTGAAAGATCATGCAGCGAAACGAAAATGGCCTGCGATCACGACTCATAATCCAGGAAACCATTCAGTCGTCACAGACCGTTGGCGTTACATACATTATGCTGATGGATCAGAAGAACTATACGACATCAATGCTGACCCAGACGAATTTCAGAATCTCGCAACCAACATAAAACATCTTTCAGTCAAAGAGGAATTACAAAAATGGTATCCCCGCAATGACGCGGCACCTGCTCCGGGAAGTAAGTCTCGACTGCTGATCAAAGATGGAGATCAATGGCTATGGGAAGGGGAACCGATTATTGAATCGCAATTGATTCGCTAATTTGATTGAAGTGCTGAGTACGTTCAAGGAATGATACTGTTAAGGAATTCTAATGCTCTCTGGTTTGACTCGATGTTGTTATCTCTTTCTTTTTTTGACCTCAGCTGTCTTTGCTCAAGATGTCACTGCTCCTCCTCAAGAAGTCCGTTCCTTCGAGGATCTGGTCAGGATCCTTGAGACAGAGAATATCAATCATAAAGCAAATGCCGAAGAGAAATTTGTCATAGTCCCAATTAACAAAGGGGGACTTCAGGCGGCCCAAGTCATTCGCTGGTCCATGAACGATGGAGTTGTCCACTTCATTCAGGTCATTCCGCTCAAATTTAAAAATGACAAACTCCCAGCGATTGAATCTGCCATGATTCGTTTGAACCATGGTTATCCGGTGCCGGGTTTAGGTATGAATCACGAAAATAACACTCCCTATTTCCGCTTAACTGTCCCCTTACTACCCCGTCAGTATTTGCTGGAAAACGAAGTCAAGGAGTATTTCAGTTTTTGCGTCAATCAGGCGATCAACTTCACACCGACTTTACTGGCACTCTCTAAAGGCGAAATTGAGGCAGAGAATGTCCTCGATTATCAGCGAGCAATGATTCAAGAAAAACTTGGTCCTATCGGTGTTTGGAAAAAGAGTTTCGGTGGCAGCGAATGGATCATGCAGATTCAACCGAATGGTGAAACAACACTAATGAGGGACGGGAAAATTGCTGTCGACTCAATGGTCTCAGTCAAGGAAGACAAAATGATGTTTGACGATGTGAATGGTGATCTCGCCGTGGACGGAATCGGCACTTACACATTCAAAGTAAAAGGAACAACTATGACCTTCATTCCAGTCGAAGATCCAGGAGAAGGTCGCAAGCAAGTTCTGAGTGAAGGAGCATGGAGTCGGTAATTGGCTGAACGTAGGAGTGTGAAAAGGATAAGCTGCGAGATGAATGGGACTAATTACAAGCACGAAGCGCACGCGAGTGAGTCCTACGAGCAGAATTCTCTCGCTCGCGCGTCGAGCTTGTAGACGAAAACGCATTTTATTGATTTGTGTTCCTTCAAAAAGGACATTCGTGTCGTTTGCCCGTTGGTCTCAGGAACATTAAGATACGATGAGTTCACTACCTTTCTCCAACATCGCTTCCTAATGGCTGATCCTTCTGTAACTACCGTCCCCATTGAAAATTGGAAGCGACGGCATTTGTTAGGTCTGGAAAAACTCGAACGGTTTGAGATTGAGTTAATCCTAGATCACGCTGCCGAATTCAAAGAACTTCAAGCGACTCGCTCTAAGTTAAAGCATCTAGACGGTGTCGTTGTCGCCAATCTTTTCTTTGAACCCTCGACTCGTACCAAAACAAGTTTCAACCTCGCTGCCAAACGATTGAGTGCTGATACCGTTGATTTCACAGCATCGGGCAGCAGTCTTTCCAAGGGTGAGACATTCATTGACACTGCTCTGACCATCGAGTCTATGGGCGTGGACCTGATGGTTGTTCGACATAGTTCGCCGGGTGCTCCAGAACTATTGTCTCGGCATTTGAAATCGGGAGTTCTCAATGCCGGAGATGGAACTCACGAACACCCGACGCAAGGGTTGCT
>JABJMI010000698.1 GCA_018659505.1 Planctomicrobium sp. | reverse complement strand
TCAGCCGTCCCGGTTGTCTGGAAACATAAGTGGAATGTACTTCGCTCGGCATTGATGGGAACTCTTATTGGAGCATTACCTGGTGCTGGAGCGGATGTGGCTGCGTGGGGAGCTTATGGAGTTGCGAAATCATCTTCGAAATTGCCGGAGAAATTTGGATCCGGAACAATAGAAGGGGTGATTGCCCCAACAAGTGCCAACAATGCAGCTGTCGCTGGGGCTTGGATTCCGGCACTTGTGTTCGGGATTCCAGGCGATGCAGTGACGGCAATTGTCCTTGGAGTATTGCTCGTGCATGGAATCAAACCGGGACCGTTTCTATTCGAGAATGGAGGAGAACAGGTACGGTCGATTTTCGCCATCGCATTGATCACGCAAGTCCTGCTGATTCCCTGTGGGTTTGCGGGAATCAAAGCGTTCGGTCTGATTCAAATGTTGCCGAAGAGAATCGTACTTGCCGGAGTGTTGGTCTTCTCGACCGTCGGAGCATTTGCAATCAACAATAGTATGTTCGATGTCTACGTGATGTTGAGCTTCGGCTTGATTGGATTCTTTATGGAAGCTTGCCGAGTCCCGGTGGTTCCAATGATTCTTGGGTTGATCTTGGGACCATTAGTCGAAGAGAAACTTCGTGCTGGTTTGATTGCCAGCGAAGGAAGTTGGATTCCGTTTTTCAGTCGTCCGATTTCATTGACGCTTGTGGTTCTGCTCGTACTGGCATTTGTGTCGAAGCCGATGTTGCGATTGGCGAGATCCTTGAAGAAGCGAGATGATTCGGCAGACACTTGAAGTGTCTGGCAAAACAGGTCTTTCAATACGTTATTGCTTGAATCTCAATGAGAGCAATCCCCAGCCGGCGGAGACGGCTTCCTTCCAACTGATTTTGGAAACGCCGAAGCGGCGCTCTTCAAAAACGATTGGAACTTCAGCGAAGGTCGCATTTACCTTTCGCAAGCGAAAGAGAATCTCTTCTTGAACAGCGTAGCCGACCGACTGTGCTTGAGACCAATCCACTTCTGCGAGCTTGTTGACATGATAACACCGGAAACTGCCGCTGTTATCTCTTGTTTTGAGTCCGAGCATCGCCCTCGCATAGAGATTGATACTCTGACTCATAAAGTGCCTCTTTGGTCCCCAACCGATAATTTTACCACGGGGAACATACCTTGATCCAATCACAACATCGAACTTGTCTGCCTGAGAGATCATCTCTGGAATAAAGCGAGGGGGGTGCGAGAAATCAGCATCCATGTTGAGAAGTAAGTTGTAGCCGTTCTCGATTCCAAACTGAAATGCTGCGACAGTCGCTGTTCCTAGACCGAGTTTGCCAGAGCGGTGAATGACATGAATTTTCGAGTTCTCTTCAGCCAGAGATTGTACATACTCGCCTGTTCCATCGGGCGAATTGTCATCGATGACGAGAATCTCAGCATTTGGAGTATGTGAGAAAATAGCAGGAATCAGCTGCTCGATGTTTTCACGTTCGTTGTAAGTACAGAGAGTCACTAACAACGAGTTTGACATAGATTTTCAAGGAGTCTGAATAGAGGATGTAGATTTGATAGGATCACTACAAAATTGGTATTAAAAAAACACTAACTAGAGTGCTTCGCTGTCTGAGGTTTGCTTGGCTTTCGATTTTACAATAAAGCTTTGAACGATATCTGGATACTCACTCGCAACATTTTTTGATTCCTCTGGATCCGATTCAATGTCGAATAGTTGGATTGCTTGCTTATTCGGAGGGACAATGACCTTCCATCGTCCTCGTCGAGCAGCCTGACTGCCATCTTCCAGTTTCCAATAGAGGAGACGTTCCAGTCGCATATTCTTGCCTTGGAATGCATTCTCTAAAGAGACGCCTGCGAGACCGTTTGTTCTTTTCTGAGCTTGAGCGAGACTCAATAATGTTGGAAAGAAATCAATGCCGGTGCACGGAAAATCATTCACGCTTCCTCGAGGTGTTCGGTTTCCCCAGAAGACGATGAGTGGCGTTCGCAGGTTGCCTTCATTTAATCCGTTCTTTGAATAGGAAAGTTTTTTATCAACAACTGGTAAAGGTTTATCAATTTCTGCGGAAAGAGTATGAGACCTTTCACCAGCCACCATCAAACAAACTCTGCCTCCCATCCCGAGCGAGTTAATTGAATCAATAATTTCTCCTAGAGCAGCATCGACACTTTGAATGTTTTTCTGTGGATCGCTACCTTGGATGAACGGAAGTCCTACATGTAAATAAAACTGACGAGGCTCTCTTTGATGTTGCTTCAGGAACTCGTTGACTTCGTTTGTCACCATTTGCAATGAATCGGGCTGCCCAGAGTTTTTATTATTCAGGATTTTCGCTTTGGCTGACTGAGTAAAGAAAAATTCTGGATACTTAGCAACGACTCCCGAACTGGAAGGGAACCCAGTCCAGTGATCATAGCCGAGTTCAATCGGATGCTGAGATGTTGCCCATGTCCCGATCACGGTTGTCGTGTAGCCCGCTTTCCACATCGCTTCCGCTAATGATTGAGATCGATCAAGTTGACTATCCTGAGGAGCAGTCGAAGCAAGTTGACCGGACATCAAAC
>JABJMI010000434.1 GCA_018659505.1 Planctomicrobium sp. | reverse complement strand
GTCGCTCCGAATCGTGACGGCTCTGTTTATTATGTCGTCAGAATCAAAGACCGATCACCTTCATCAGAAGATCAATTGAACGAAATGCGTTCTAACTTCCTAAACCAGGGTTGGCAGGCACCATACTACTACTTAGGGAACGGTCTTCTCAGCCAGTATTCCGGAGATTGGCGTCGTGAGTTAATGGACAAATACGCCGTACAATTCGCTGCCCCAGCCGATGAAGAACAACCAGAAGAAGGTTAATCTTCTCTACGGAATTCAGTGATCACCACTGAGTAATTGACAACACAAAAAAGAGGACCGAAATTTGTTTCGGTCCTCTTTTTTTGTAAATGGCTTGTCTCTGAAGATCACGATGACTTCGCTGCACACTTGAGAGGTCGAATCGACTGGCAGAAGTTTGATTCGTTCGGTTAATATCGTCCCACATTTCAATATTTGTAATAGAACTTAATACAGAAGCTGACTCATGAATCGAAATTTCAAGCTGCATCTTTTTATCGCATTCAGCGCGATATTCCTGTCTACATTCCATAAGGACTTGTTCGCTGATGATCTGCCGATGGCAAAACCGGACGAAGTTGGAATGTCGGCTGAGAATCTGAAGCGAGTTGATGAGATCGTTAGCGACTTAATCGAGAAGAAGCGGATTGCTGGGGCTTCGGTGATGGTCGCTCGCAAAGGGAAGATTTGCTTCTTCGAAACTTACGGAATGGCAGATGTCGAACGCGATAAAGCGATGAGCAAAGAAAGCATCTTTCGTATTTATTCGATGTCGAAAGTGATCACGACAGCCGCAGTCATGCAATTGGTAGAACAAGGCAAAGTTTCGCCGCAAGATCCAATTGGAAAGTACATTCCCGCTCTCAGGGAGATGACCGTTTTCACTGAAGAAGGTATCGTCCCAGCGAAGAACTCCATCACCGTAGCACATCTCATGACGCACACCTCTGGTTTGGTTTACAACTCTGATGGAGAATATGGAGAGCTGATTAAGTCGGCTGATGCTTTGAATCGTGAGAATACTCTCGCAGAAATGGTAGAGAAGATGGGGGAAACTCCATTGAAGTTCGAACCCGGTACCGATTGGGCTTACGGCACTTCGATTGATGTTCTCGGACGACTCATTGAAGTGGTCTCCAAGCAAACATTTGATGAGTATCTGCAACAGAATATTTTCGAACCACTCGAAATGAACGACACCGCCTTTTATGTTCCTGTGGGCAAAATTGATCGCTTCGCTGCGAACTATAATCCAGGTGGAAATCTGATCGATGACCCGAGAACGAGTCGGTATCTCCGCAAACCGAATCTCAATTCTGGGGGCGGTGGCCTGGTGGGAACAATCTCAGACTATATGAGATTCTTGGTTGCTCTTCGTAATGGTGGAGACCTCAACGGCAAAAGAATTTTGAAGCCGGAAACGATCGACCTGATGCGGCAGAATCATGTTTCAAAAGATGCTGGCTGGATCAAGTTTGGCAGCCAGGTTCGCGACGGAATCGGTTACGGATACGGCTTCGCTGTTTGTGTCAAACCAAGTCAATTCGATCCAGCTCGCAAAGTCGGCGACTATGGCTGGGGCGGAGCCGCTAGCACGCACTACTGGTCCTCTCCTAAAGACGATCTCGTCGTCGTGACCATGGAACAGACGATGCCTTATTCGTTCTTACTTGAAAATGAATTGAAGCCGGTGATCACTGATGCGAAAATTGAAAAGTGAAACGACAATTCGAAGAACAATTCGGATAAACGCAAAGTTGAATTCTACAATGGTTGTCTAAAACAAGTCTGTGGACTGCGA
Source organism: Planctomicrobium sp. (assembly GCA_018659505.1). GTDB lineage: Bacteria > Planctomycetota > Planctomycetia > Planctomycetales > Planctomycetaceae > Thalassoglobus. Next base: position 6,549 of record JABJMI010000434.1, on the reverse strand, counting down.
TTATCCCTATTCCCAGTCTCGAAGAGACTCTTCCCAGCTCTGCAGCAATCTCAATTGATTTCTTTGAACTTTGCAGTTCCCGCTCTAAGTCGATTGCAAGCGGGAACGAATCTGAGAAACTGTTGACGTAGACTTGGTTCACATTCGATCTCAAAAAACTGTTACTTCTGGAGTTCAAGTATGCCGTCAGCTGGCCCCGATTTTACTCGCTTGCATCAGCTGCTTCAAAATTTGAAAAGTGTTCAAGATAAACTGGTTCGCGGACCTCGACAGATCAAGGCACGTCAAAAGAAAATCGTCGCTGCGAATGCTGTTCTTGTCGATAAAGAAGGCGAGTTGAAGTCTCTGCGTGCCGAATCCGATAGAAAAAGCCTTGATTTGAAATCGAAAGAGGCTCACTTACTCGAATTCAAAAGAAAGCTGAACGGCGCTGCCTCCAATCGAGAATACGAGATCATCACAGGTCAAATTGACGCCGATATTGCAGCCAAGGCTGTGTTGGAAGACGAAATTCTGGAATATCTAGATCGGGTCGACACTCTTCAAGATGAAGTTGAAGCTGCTAAGAAAAAAATTGCGGATCTCGAAATAGAAACACAGAAGTTCGCTGATGATTTCAAGCAGCGTGCAGCAGGCATGCAACAGGAAGAAGCAGAATTAAATGTGAAAGCGAAGGAAGCCCAGAAGGTGATTCCTTCAGAAGTTCGTGAGCAGTTTCAACGTATGGTCGTCGCCTATGGTCCCGAAGCGATGGCAGATTGCACGGATGGTGTTTGCTCAAACTGTTTTGTGCAAATGACACCGCAGTCCAAAGTGTTACTCAACAACGGAAACTCTCTATTCTGTGGCTCTTGCGGTCGTCTGAATTACTTAGCCAATGAGTAGGCATGAATTCATGCACAATCATTTCCTGACATCTGCATTCACCTTCATTCTAGCGAGCGTTGCTGGGCATCTTTTCGCGGAAGAAAAGCAAGCTTGGACTTTCATCGAAAATTCAGAAGTGAAACTGGGAGTCAAGAAGTCATCAGGCGGCGCGATTGGTTGGTTTTCACTTGCGGGGAGTGATCAAAACCTTGTGAATCATTACGATCATGGCAGGCTGATTCAACAGTCGTTTTATGGCGGTCCAGATGGGTCGAAATGGGCAAAGAAAGACTGGGTCTGGAACCCCGTACAAGGTGGTGACTATCAAGGCACGGCTGCAACTATCTTGCAGTTTGAATTGTCTGGTGACAAGCTCTACGTAAAGACAAAACCGAAACACTGGGCAACCGGGGAAGACATTAACGAAGTCGTTTTCGAGCAATGGATCGAACTCAACGCGTCCGTTGCTCATATTCGCTACCGCATGACATATTCCGGCACCGTCAGTCACCCTCTTCATGACCAGGAAATCCCAGCAGTCTTTGTAGACCGGAGTTTGGAAACACTCATCATCGGGCAAGCTGATGGAGTGCAGAAACTCCATCCCGACTTTCCGAATGAACGCTATCCGACTCCCAAGCACTGGGCAGCATATGTTGATCGAGAAAACTTCGGTCTCGGAGTTTGTGTTCCTCAAGCTGATGTTTTGACCTGTTATCGCGTCGCAAAACCGGGTCAAAAAGGAGCCTGTTCCTACTTCGCTCCTCTTGCTCGCTTTGCCATCAAACCGGGGATGGTCTTTGAGTATGATTGTTATCTAACGATTGGCAGTATTGAAGAAATTCAATCGCGGTTTGAACGACTCTCAAAAGAGAAATAATTTGCGTCCCTTACTCCTGTAATTCAATATTCAACTTTATTCTGAAGTATGAATTATGTCACCAATCGATGTTGATGCTGTGGTGCGCGAGGAATGGAGAAAACTCCAGTTCTTTTATGACCTAGATGAAAATCCTCGAGTTTGGAGGCTTGCGGGTTCGAGGGACGGGTTAAAGCACTTTGCCACTTTGCTTCGCGAGTATGTATCCAACCCAGTTAATCAAATGATTAGTGAACACGAACATTACGGACCATACATGTATCTGAAAATCGTGACATGGACGGAACCCGAGATTAGAGACGATGCAATTGTAGGAACATTATCTGACCTAGCCAGGCTCGCTGACATCGTCGATCGAAATCTTGAATCAGCAAGAGCTGGCGACGCGATTTCAATCGCTCAAGAGTATGTTGAAGACGCTGAATATGATCTCGTTCTTGAAGTCCATCCAGAAGACACTGATCCTGCGGCGTTAGAAACAAGTAATTAGCTTACCGGTCTTCCGACTTACGCAATGTTAGGCGGAAGACCGGGCAGCACACAGAAGTGTGTGCTGCAAAGAGCTGGGCTTTAAGATGCCGGATTCCGATAATCGTTCTGTCACACGGTCAATAGCTGTCGGATCATCATGATTGCAGCTGGACCCACGAGCACGACGAAGATGCCGGGGAAGATGAAAAGCACAAGCGGGAAAATCATCTTCACCGCGGTCGCAGCAGCTTTCTCTTCTGCGAGTTGGCTGCGCTTGATTCTCATGCTGTCTGACTGGACACGCAGAGCCTGAGCGATTGAAGAACCGAATTTGTCTGCCTGAATTAAGATGGCTGCGAGTGCTTTGACATCATCGACTCCGGTACGAACACCGAAGTCGTGAAGGACATCGCGACGGTTTCGCCCGAGTTGCAGTTGTTTATTGCAATGGTTTAATTCGGAACAAATGACAGGTGCGGAGTCATTGAGTTCTTCTGTCACGCGACGCATCGCAGCATCGAGCCCAAGACCTGCTTCCACGCAGACGACCAAGAGATCGAGTGCATCTGGTAACGACAGGAAGATTTTTTGTCTACGAGAGTAAGCTAGGAATGCCAGTACGATCCCTGGCAAGAGCATTCCGACTCCGCCTGCACCGACAACAGTGAGAAGTGTGTTCGTTGTCAGTCCCATCATCACGAGACTGACTCCACCTGAAATCACAATTGCAGATGCTGCGGTCGCCATTTTAATGGCGAGGAACAGAGTTGTTGCATTTGGGGAACTGAAGCCAGCATTCGCCAAATTCAAGCGAATCTTGCTTGCTTCCAAATCAGTCTTTGGCTTGAGTGCCTTAGAAAGAGCGGGTGCCGCCTTCTTGAAAGCACTACGAGTCGCTCCCGTTCGGAGCGGTTAAGAAGCGGGTTTTCTGTATCACATAAGTGTTCGACAACAAGTCGGATCTCTCGGCGGAGCGTGTCCCCCTGAAGTTCTCCGAGTTTATTCAGGTCAAGTTTATCGACAAGTTTTCCGTGAATCAGACGTTTCAGATTTTCGAAATCATCATGCGAGGTCTCCTTCTTGAGACGCGATAACGGCGGGGAAGCCATGTAGTGTTCTCCTGAGATCTGAAGGTTTTTCTTATTACGTTGACGAAGTTACTGGATCAGCACAGACTTCTGGTCATATCGCAAACCCTAGGTCAAGAAATGAGGCTGGCGGAAAGAATCCTCTAATGTGTTTATTTTTTGAGACATTCCCGAATTACCTATTCGTTGAAAACCTTACAAACGGAGAAAATAGAGGTTGGATTGAGTCGAAACCCTGATTACGACTTTCTCAATCAATCCAGATATTGAGAATTTTCAAACCATTTTTTGATTGACTCTTAGAATCGAGTAGTTTAGTGTTGTCATAGATTAAAGGGATTTGATGTAACTGTTCGAAGTTATATCTATCCTACCGCCAAATTCTTCCTACAGAATTTGCAACCAACCCAACCAGCCCACCCACGAATGATCGGGACGTGTGTTCCCCCCCGCCACTAAGTTGTCCTACCTAAATCAACTTCTTAGCCAAGCGGCCATTGTGGATGGCTGACCAGACCCCGTAATCCTCAGGGAAAAGGAGCGTCGGACGATGGCCAAGCTTTCACAAAATGCATCATCTGAATCAAGTTGTACACCACACCACTTCCAACAACTCTCACGTCGTGGGTTTCTTCAGGTTGGAATGCTCGCTGGATCGTCTTTGACGCTCCCACAACTATTACAAAATGAAGCTCAGGCAGAACTGAAGAGCTACGAAAACTTCACCGGCACTGCGAAGTCCATCATTCATATCTACCTGCCAGGTGGAATGGCTCATCAAGAATCATTTGATCCAAAGCCATACGCTCCGATTGAATACCGTGGCGAAATGCGAACCGTCAAAACGAAACTCGACGGTATCCTCTTTGGCGAAACACTCGCTAAGACTGCCCAAGTCGCTGACAAGATGACAGTGATTCGGTCGATGTCGCATGGTGAAGCCGCTCACGAACGTGGTACTCACAACATGTTTACCGGGTATCGACCAAGCCCAGCTTTAAGTTACCCGTCGATTGGCTCGGTCATTAGCCAACAATTCGGTAGCCGCAACAATTTACCCCCCTACGTCTGCGTGCCTAATCAGCCAAACGAATTTGCAGGCAGCGGATACCTCAGCTCAGCCTTCGCTCCTTTCTCACTCGGTAGTGACCCTGCCAGCAACGGATTTAAGGTTCGTGACTTGAGTTTGCCAAACGGTGTCGATGACAGTCGCTTTGCAAACCGTCGGTCAGCTTTGGAGTCTGTGAACGCATTCTTCCAAAGTCGTGAAAAATCTGATCAGATTACAGCGATGGATTCTTTTTACGACTCCGCATATAGCTTGATCTCTTCACCAGAAGCACGTGACGCATTCGATCTCGAAAAAGAAGATGCTGCGATGCGAGATGCTTACGGCCGCAATCAAGCGGGTGCTCGCATGTTGCTAGCACGTCGCCTTGTTGAGTCAGGTGTTCGATTAGTGAACCTGACTTACGGTGGTTGGGACATGCACGATAATATCGTCGCTGGCTTCAAACGGACTATGCCGAGCTTCGACCAGGCATACGCTCAGTTGATCACCGACCTCGACGCCCGTGGAATGCTCGATGAAACTGTTGTTATGGTTTCATCTGAATTCGGTCGTACACCAAAGATTAACGGAACAGCTGGTCGCGACCACTTCCCGAAAGTCTTTAGTGTCGCTCTCGCTGGTGGTGGATTCAAACGTGGTCACGTCTACGGTTCATCCAACGCGACAGCTAGTGAGCCTGAAGAAAACGCAATTGGTTGCGAAGATCTGTTCACAACTGTTTATCATACATTGGGGATCGTCGCAGATAAAGAACTGATGGCTCCTGGCGATCGTCCAATCGAAATTGTGGATGGTGGCAAAGTCGTTAAAGACCTGCTTGCTTAGTAATGTCTATTAGACAGGCGAATTCTTGGCATTGCCTGGAGTTCGCCTGTTTTATCTTATCAATGCAAAGTTCATATCCTGAAGCGAAAATGCTTTAGGGCAAACATAGTTTATGATATTCTCAGTATCATCAATCTACCTGCTTATCAATTTCTGAAACGCAATGGGGGGACCAAATGCGAATTCAGTTGGGACTGAAAACAGTTCTTTCTCTCAGCCTTGTCTTGCTTACACAAGTCGCTTTTGCAGCGGCGCCACGATTCACCAATATGAGTCCAAGAGGCGCTCAGCGAGGGACGGAAATCGCTGTCACGCTTCAAGGTTCAAACCTTGAAGACGCTGAAGAACTATTGGTCTATGATCAGGGTGTCGAGGTTGTCAAATTCGAACACCCAGAAGATGAAAAGCAAAAAGGCAAGCAGGTCATCGCAACCTTAAAGTTGCTAGAAGGATGCAAACTCGGAACGTATCGCATGCGAATTCGCACGCGGACAGGTCTTTCCGATTTACAGAATTTCTATGTCACACCTTACCCAGTCGTAGCTGAAAAAGAACCGAACACTGAGTTTACGACTCCACAGGTAATTGAAAAAAACGTTGCAGTCTTCGGTCGAATTGACCGTGAAGATGTCGACTATTATGCCTTCGATGCAAAGCAGGGAGAACGCCTGAGCGTTGAAGTTTTTGGGATGCGTCTTGGATTTTCTTCATCAGGAAATTTCTTTGACCCTTACATTGCGATCATCAATGAAGAACGGTTTGAACTCGCAGTCAGCGATGATTCTGCTCTCGTTTGGAATGATGGCGTTGCCTCAATTATCGCACCGAAAGATGGACGCTATTTCGTCCTCGTGCGCGATTCTTCTTACAACGGAGACGGTCGATCATACTACTTTGCGAACATTGGAAACTTCCCCCGACCGACTGCTGTGATTCCTTCTGGAGGAAAACCGGGTGAGAAATTGACAGTCACTTTCGTTGGCGACGTCAAAGGACCAATCACACGTGAAGTCACTCTTCCTGCAGACGGAAACATGGATCGTTTTGGTCTTGAAGTTCAGGATGAATATGGAACTGCACCCACTGAGCAACCTTTCCGTTTGAGTTCATTAGATAATTTCATCGAACAAGAACCGAACAATGATCGAAATACTGCCACTCTCGCTGCCGCCCCTGCAGCATGCAACGGTGTCATTTCCGAACCGGGTGATGTCGACTTTTTCAAATTTACTGCAAAGAAAGATCAGCAGTTTGAAGTCGAAGTCTATGCCCGTCGCAGCCGCTCAGCACTTGATCCTGTGATGTATGTCTACAGGCAAGACAACGGCGGACGTGTCACATCAAAT
>JABJMI010000694.1 GCA_018659505.1 Planctomicrobium sp. | reverse complement strand
GGAACTCGGCGGGGTAGGAAAATATCTTTTAAACGGAGGATTCCTATTTGCTGACGCTTGCTGCGGAGCGGAGCAATTTGACGAAAGCTTCCGCAAAATGATCAGTCAACTTCTCGGAAAGAAACTGGATAAAATTCCGGTCGAGCATGAACTCTACAAGATGCAACTGGGTTACGACATTCGCCGTGTCAAAAGAAGAATTCCCGCTCAAGGACCAAACGCTTCTAGTCTTGACGTTCGCGAATCTGTCGGCGAACCGATTCTGGAAGGGATCAAAGTCGATGGGAAATATGTGGTCGTCTACAGCAAATACGACCTCAGCTGCGCTCTGGAACGTCAAGCAACAACCGCTTGTGCCGGCTATCAAACAGTTGACGCAGCCAAAATCGGCGTCAACCTCGTTCTGTATGGACTCTTCCAGTAGTCGTTTGAGCTAGAGCATTTTCATTATTGATCTTAACCTTTCTGTCTCGTGGCAGTCAGGTATTTTACTGATGAAAAACTTCTTCACGGACAAGAGAAGCATTGGGAATGCTCTAAGCTCGATAAAACGTGGCTCACTCAATTCCAACAGTTGATCTCACATCACTTGTTAGTTGCAGCGACTTGACTCACTCGCTTGCGCGTCGTGCTTGTATTTGAAATAGACGTTACGTGTGGTTGAGTTGTTTGTCTCTTTCGGGTAGACCATAATTATTGTTGACGACAAAAACTGACTTCCGGAGAACTCACACCAGGAGTGAATTGCGGTATGCAGAATGTCTTAACTTTGATTCTTGCTGGCGGCAAGGGGTCTCGTCTCGAACCGTTGACGATTGATCGCTCGAAACCTGCTGTTCCATTTGGAGGCATCTACCGGATCGTTGATTTTGTGCTCTCCAATTGCATTAACAGCGAGCTGCGTCGAATTCTTTTACTCACACAATATAAGGGGGCGAGTTTAGATCGGTATATCAATGCGGGTTGGCATTTTCTGTGTCGTGAATTGGGAGAATTTATCGATGTCCTGCCGCCGCAACAGCGAGTCGGAGAACACTGGTATCAAGGGACAGCGGATGCCGTCTATCAAAACATCTACACAATTGAACAAGGTGCTCCTGATTACATCTTGATTCTCTCTGGAGACCATATTTACAACATGGATTATCGTCCATTTCTTAATGAGCACATTTCGTCGAATGCAGATTGTTCCATCGCCTGTATGCCGGTCTCTCTTGAAGAAGGACGGTCTTTCGGAGTCATGGGGATTGATGAGAATAGCTGGGTGAAACGATTTGAAGAGAAGCCAAACGAACCGTTTCCACTTCCCACTGATCCTCAGCGATGTATGGCATCGATGGGGATCTATGCATTCAAAACATCATTTCTATTTAATGAACTTTGTCGAGACGCGGCTATACCGAGTAGCTCACACGATTTCGGAAAAGATCTGATTCCGAAGATGATTGCAACATCGCAGGTGAAAGCGTTCCCGGTTCGTGATCCTGAGACGGGACACTCGATCTACTGGCGCGATGTCGGAACACTCGAGTCTTTTTACGAAGCGAGTATGGACCTGATTGCAGTTAAACCGAAACTCAACCTTTACGACCGGAGTTGGTCAATCCGCGGTTACAGTCCTCCCTTGCCTCCGCCGAAATTTGTGTTCGCTGATGAAGAAGTGAACCCTCCGCGAATTGGTCATGCCATCGATAGTCTCGTGGGACCGGGGAGTATTCTTTCTGGAGGGACTGTGAAGCATTCCATTATCTCACAATCCGTTCGGGTCAACAGCTATGCGGAAGTCTCTGATTCAATTTTGTTCTCCGATGTCACAGTCAATCAGTTTGCGAAAATCAAGCGAGCGATCATCGACAAGAATGTTCACATCCCCGCCAACATGACTATCGGGTACGACCGCGAGCAAGACCTCGCCAACCACCTGACCATCACAGATTCTGGAATAGTGGTCGTCCCTAAGGATCACGTCTTCCCGGAATGAAAGTGCAATCGATAAAATTTCACCGCGGAGACGCAAAGACGCGGAGGAAATAAAGGATCGCCAAAACATTTTTGGCAATACCGTAATTCCTTGTATCCGTTCACAGCATTAAAGTTACTCATTAACCACGAAACACACGAACGACACGAAAATTAAAGCGAAGTGGATGCCGGTTTTTCGAGCCAAATTCAAAACGTAAAGATAACAATTTTTTTCCTTTCGTGTTTTTCGTTCCTTTCGTGGTTCATTAGCAACCTGTTGTTGAAGGTTCGAAATCTGGGATGCCCTGTTAAATTGTATCTTGTCAATCATGTTCAGCCTGTCTCATTTCCTTTCTGGTTTAGTAAAATCGACAGGAAGGCAGTTTAACAAGTCAAGTTTGTCAGAGAATTGAATGACTTCGGATCGCTGCTGTATTACTAATTCTCTTTGCTTTTCCTTCTCTCCGCGGTGATTTTACTTTGATAAAGTCTTCCATTTATGAAGACCCATAAAGCTAACTGGAGAGCAAACGGCTCGATGCGATGTAATTGAATTTCTTCAAATCAACTTGCGTATTACAGAAGATACAACTTAATAAATCTTAGTAGACGGACCACTCACGCTTAAAACCCCTACTCTTCCTTTCTTACTCAAGCCTGCTGTTCGCTAAATCGGCAGCATTCCGGACGATGATTCCGACTCTTGTAAGAGCTTTAACAAGTTCCGAACAGGTTACTGACGATCATTTCTTGAGGAGAGTAGCATCAGTCCGGGGCAGGACAAGTTGTCGATCTGAATGATGCAAGCGTTTTGATTGACTCGCTCAAAAAAGGAATATTTACTTCAACCCTCCGAAACTCGCTCTGTGACAGCGATTTCCAGTGTGTGTGGATTTGTTGAAGTAATCCAGGTGAAGTTGGAGGACCATAGTGAATCACCTCCCGGATTCAGGCAAAGAGAAAAAGAGCTTCTTCGAAAAGCGTGACCCCTGGAAACAAGGCGTCGCCTTATGGGTGATGGCGTTAATCCTCTTCTGCGCACCTTTGGCAGTTTCTGCACTAAGGCATGTTCGACTCGACAATAATGTCGAAAACTGGCTGCCTGATAATGATCCTGGATCAGTAGAGTATCTGTGGTGTCGCGATCATTTTCCAGAAGAGGAAAAGGTCATTCTTACTTGGGAAGGGAGCACTGCAACCGATCTCCGCTTGCCGATTCTCGTAGGTCAACTCACCGGCAAGCTAGATGAAGATGGTCAGCGTCGCGGAGGCATTCCATATGTGGAGTCAGTTGTCCACGCTGGCGATCTACTCGAGAAAATGATCGAATTCGGGGTCGACCAAGATGAAGCGACTCGTCGTATTCAGGGAACATTCATCGGGACTGGTCGACTTAAAGTGAAATTGACCGACGCTGGTCGCAGTCAGAAGCAGAAAACAATCCAGCAGATTCAAAGCCAGGTCCAACAACAGTTCGGGCTCGATATCACGATCTTCGAAGCCATTGTGCCATGGGAACCGCTGGAAAAAGATGAAGAGCGATTTGAGTCTTTACTCACAAAATACCAACCTCTGGTTGAAAAAGACGTTGTCCTCGATGAAACCGATATAGGCGAACATGATTTCCAGGTCAGCTGGTCCGGAATCTCTGGCAATGTCGAGTTGCAACGACTGGTGATGGATTCCATTCGAACCCAAAAGGCGTTTGCGACTGTTGATGAGCCGGAAGGCCGAAAACTTGTCGAAGACTGCTACATCGTTGCTGGTTCACCAATCGCTGTTGTTGCGACTCTCTCCGATGCTGGGAAAACCGAGAAATCCGCAGCCATCAAAGCGATTCGTCAAGCCGCAATCGATTCACTGATCCCTGATGGTGGTCTGATCGTAGGTGGTCGCGTCGTTGCCGCAGCAGAGCTCAACAACGGGGTCGTTCGGGCAGCGTGGAATCCTGCAGCCACAAGCATTCTAGGAAAGTCCGTCATAGGTTTTTCAGGTTTAGTCGGAATTATCTTCGCTTTGATTTCCCTCAAGAGTTTGCGACTGGGAGTGGTTGTCATTGGCGTTTCGTATTACGCAGCGCTCTTGGGAACTTCCATTATTCCAATCTCAGGCGGTACCATGAATATGGTGTTGGTGGTGATGCCAACTCTGCTGATGGTTCTCGCACTTTCGGGGGCAATTCATGTTGCCAATTATTGGAAACATGCCGCTTGGGAAAACCCGAAGAATGCGGTCGCTGAGGCAACAAAACTTGCCAGCCAACCATGCCTGATGGCGGCCTTTACGACATCGCTGGGGCTTCTTTCCTTGCTCAATAGCAATCTTGTCCCAGTCAAAGAGTTTGGAATCTATGCAGCCATTGGCTGTATCATTTCTGTCGGAATGGTTCTGTTTGGGCTACCTGCATTATTGCAAATGATTCCCTTGCCTCGTTGTGCACCAGCAGAACTTCAGCCGCGTGGGTGGGTTTTCTTCTCGAACTTAATCTGTAAGAGATGGCTTTCAATTGGACTATGTACCATAGTCGTTTCAGTCATCTGCACGATGGGCTTGTCTCATTTTGATGTGGAAACAAAAGTCATTCGGTACTTCCCAGACAACTCGCCAGTTGTGAAAGATTACGAAACGATTGAAGACAACCTCGCGGGAATCAGCCCGATAGAGATCATTGTCCGTTTCAGTGAACAAGGACAAGACGAGCTTCGCTTCATAGAACGAATTGAAATTGTGCGAAGTATCGAAGAAGAGATCCGTAATCACTCTGAAATCAGCGGGGCGATCTCGCTCGCTTCCATCTTGCCAGTTCGTGAAATCCCTGATCCCACCGCCAGCACACGTGAAAAGATTCTCTTCAACCGCAGGTCAAACGAAACTGAACGACGAATCAAAGAACAACATACTGCGGAGACTTCAGGTTTCATTACGATGGATCGTTCTCCAGAAGGGCATGGGGATGAACTTTGGAAAATCAATGCACAGGCTGCCATTCTCAGTGACGTCGATTACAACACATTAACAGAAGACCTTAGTTCCAGTGTTGCCGGAATCACGCGCTACCACGCCGGGATCGACCATGTTGTTACCGGAACTGTTCCTCTCTTCTTAAGAACACAACGTGCTGTGCTAGACAGTTTGATCAGAAGTTCGCTGCTGGCATTCGGACTCATTGCATGCGTCATGATTTGGGTTCTGAAAGACCCAGTCGCTGGCATGATCAGTATGATTCCGAACCTCTTGCCTGTGGTTTCAATTTTTGGATTAGTCTCCTGGTTCGGTCAGAAGATCGATATTGGCACCATGGTCACGGCTTCTGTTGCCATGGGGATTGCGGTCGATGGGACGTTGCATTTACTAACCTGGTTCCGAAATGGACTTCGCAAAGGACAATCACGCAAAGATGCGATTCGAACAGCACTTTTGCATTGCGGTCCCGCGATGTGGCAGACAAGTGCCGCAGTCGGTATCGGATTGCTCGTCTTGTTCCCAGCAGACCTCTTATTGATTAGCCGCTTCGGCTGGCTGATGGCTTGCCTGATTGGTGCGGCTTTCATCGGTGATATGGTACTGCTACCGTGCCTACTCGTGGGACCATTAGGAATGTTAATTGAACGACGAATTCAATTGAACAATGAAGTCATTGAGACAGACGCTGATTCCACCACGCCGGAATTCGATCCGCCTCATGCGACAGTGCGTGGCCCTCATCATTCCTCTCTGGAGACTTCCAAAGAGAGAACCATTCCTGCGAAATAAGGCATTGGGAAAGAATGAGTCTACCAGCACGACGCGCAAGCGAGTGTGCTTGGGCAGTAGATCCACTTCCTTGCGCTGCGTGCTTGTATACGAAATTGGTTCCACGCTCCCGGTCCGGGCATCTCACCTCGACTCTATTCTGAGGTAGCAACTTATTGTTGAATACCAATTCCATCGCATTCTCCAATCACTTATTCAGTTTTGAGAACTCTCGCGATCATCCAATACAGGAAATCCGCGAAATGGAGTCAGGGCATCGCTGACGTTTTGGGCGTCTGATTGGTATCATGTGTTCTCCGCGATCATGATGACGACTCTGATCGCAACGCCCTGTTGATTCACTTTTTCCGCTGCTTTCAATGACTGAACCCGATAAAAATTCACCTGCTCCGAAAATGAGATTGCAGCGATACCTCGCCCAATGTGGGTTGGGTTCTCGTCGAGAGTGTGAAGAATTGATCGAAAATGGTCGTATTCAGATCGATGGCAAAACGGTCACCAAACTGGGAACTAACGTCAGTCCAGCTGAGCAGGCTGTTTCTCTCGATGGTGAAAAACTTTCTATTGAGCGGAAGAAGTACTTTCTGCTGAATAAGCCTCCCGGTTTTCTTTGCACAGCGAAAGACCCACAAGGTCGGCGAACAATTTTTGACCTCTTCCCACCTGAAGGACCACGTCTGTTTTGTGTGGGACGTCTTGATGAAGCGACGACTGGATTACTTATAGTTACGAATGATGGGGCTCTCACTCAGAAGCTCGCACATCCCAAGTACCGGATCCATAGGCTTTACAAGGCTCAGGTCGCGGGGCATCCAACACGCGAAGTCTTAAACGAACTCAAAGAGGGTCTCTTCTTCACAGAAGGAAAGTTCAAGGTTCATGATATTCGTCCGGTCAAAAAACAGGGACGAAGTACTTGGGTCGAAATCACGATGACCGAAGGTCAGAACCGCGAAATTCGCAGGCTTCTGGCGAGAACTGGTCACAAAGTGATGAAACTCGAACGAATTGGATTCGGTCCCGTCCGCCTCGGTCGTGTTCCGATGGGGCAGTACCGAGAACTTCGTCGAGAGGAACTCGGCAAGTTGTTCGAAATTTTGGAGAGAACTCAGCGAGCACCAGATCCAGAAAACGCACAACCGGAGAGTAAATCTACTCCTAGGAAGAAATCTGCGACCGGAAAGTCTTCGCAGTCGAAAGCAGCAGGTTCTCGAAAGAAGTCTGCTCCCAAGGCAAAGCGGAAACGGGCTCCCAAGAAAAAGTCAAGACGTGGCAGTGGACGTCAGAAATAAGATCTCATTTGTGCGTGATCGACCTTCTAAATCACTTTAAGGTGATTTCTGCTAGAATGGGAATTGCTGCAAAGAACTTTCTCTCAGGAAAAAAACCTCACGCGTGAAGTCTTGAATTCGTGAGCGAGAGAGGCTATGTTGCGGAACTTTCCGCTTTTGGCGGAATGATTGTTGTATTGCTACTGAACTTTTGACCACATCGCTGGTCAGGTGAGGCTTTGAATCTGAAGCCGGTTGAATCATTATTATTGCAGCGCAAATCTCCTGAAAACAAGCAGTTATGTCTACTATCGAAAAAATTGAAGCCTCGAGTCGCAGCGGAATCGGTTCTACTGCGAGTCGCCGATTGCGAACTGAGGGAATTGTTCCCGCAAATCTTTACGGTCACAAAAAAGGTGCCGTCTCAATTCAGATTAGCGGAGAGGTTGCTCACCACTTAATCAAAGATGGGACACGTGTTGTCGACCTCGAACTCAATGGAGAAGTCGAAAAAGCCCTGTTGAGAGATGTACAGTGGGATACATTCAGCAAGCACATCATGCACATTGATTTTTTGCGTGTCGATCCTAACGAGCGTGTTCAGGTCGAAGTCTCCGTTGTGAATAAAGGAACCTCACCAGGAGTTCTCGAAGGTGGGCTTCTTGATCAGCAGTTGCACAGCCTGGAAGTTGAATGTCTGGCTGTTGAAATTCCGGACTCAATCATTGTCAAAATCGGTAAATTGAAGATCGGCGATAGTTTTCATGTGTCAGATTTGACAGATCTACCTAAGGGGCTCGAAGTTTTGACGCCTCAAGACGCTGTCATTACTAGCGTGGTGGAAGAACGTCGTGCAGCAGTTGCAGATACTGAGGATGTACCTGGTGCTGAGCCGGAAGTCATTAACCAGGGTTCAGATGACGCAGAGAGCGGCGACAAGTAGAGTTTGACGCAAAAATTAAGTGATTCGTTGACAGGTTCGAAACCGTGAAAATCGTCGTCGGACTTGGGAATCCAGGAAAAAAGTACCAGGGAACCCGACACAACATTGGTTTTGATGTGTTAGTTGGGTTGGCAGAGAGATTTTCAGCGGGAAGCTGGAGGTCAAGTTTTGAGGCAGAAGTCACTGAGATTCAGGTCGGATCCGAGAAAGTCTTGCTACTTGCTCCTCAGACGTTCATGAATTTGAGTGGTCGCAGTGTCCGTGCGGTCGTTAATTTTTATAAACTTCCCATAAAAGACTTACTGCTTGTTCATGACGATATCAACTTGCCAACTGGTCGATTGCGACTCCGAGGATCGGGTTCAGCAGGCGGTCAAAAAGGATTACAGAATACAATTGATCAACTTGGGACTTCGGATTTTGCACGACTCAGAATTGGAGTCGACCGACCTTCCGAAAATGTGAGTGTTGTGAATCATGTGCTGCAAACATTCACAAAAGCGGAGCGGATCATTATAGAAGAATGCGTTGGGCGTGCAGCATCAGCGGTTGAATGTTGGGTAAACGAAGGGGTTAATCAAGCGATGAATACCTTCAATCAAACAGCATCAAATGAATAGAACATTTTTAAAACACTTTTAATACTTACAGCGTTTGAGATATTTTTTCGTGACCTGTCATTGATTTGTGAATGTTACTCACCATGACAGAGAACTATTTGAAGCACATCAGAGTGTTGTGTTGACGAATGTGTTGTACGAGAAAAAACCTCTAGCACGACGAGAAGAACTCAAGGGGAAAACATTGGCTGAACGACTTTACGAATGTATGTTTCTACTCGACAGTGGTCGTTATGCTCAGGATCCTCAAGGAACTGAAGGCATTGTCAAAGAAATCCTGGAACGGTGCGAAGCTGAGATCGTCGTGACCTCGCCTTGGCAGGAAGGCAAACTTGCCTACGAAATTGAGGGGCATCGCAAAGGTTTGCATTACCTGACATATTTCAAAATGGACGGATCACAGGTTGATGCGTTCGCTAGAATTTGCAAATTGAATGAAGTTGTCATTCGACAAATGCTGCTTGAGCATGAAGAGACTCTCTTCGAACTTTTGACTCAGCAGTTCGAGCAACCTACTAATCTAGGCTCTGACTCAGATGATGAACCAGAGCCAGTTGCTGTAGGATCTGGTGCAGATAGCGACGACTCAGATGACGGCGACGACAGCGACGAGTAGTTGAAAATTGACGAAGAGTTAAGGGGTAAAGCATGGCAAGTTTCAATAAAGTCATTCTCGTCGGGAACTTAACACGAGATCCAGAGGTCAAGTACACCGCAAGCGGTACTGCCGTCGCAAATCTTGGTTTAGCTGTTAGTCGAACTTGGTTTGACAAACAACAAAACCAGAAACGCGAAGAGACAACTTTCGTAGATGTTACGTTATGGGCGCGTCAGGCAGAAGTTGCCGGAGAATACCTCTCTAAAGGACGTCCCGTCTTGATCGAAGGTCGCCTACAACTCGACACATGGGATGACAAAGAGACTGGAAAAAAACGCTCCAAACTTTCTGTCGTCGGCGAAAACATGACGATGTTAGGCAGCCGTGGTGATAGCGGTGGCGGCGGAGGAGGTTCCAGAGGACCTTCCAATCAAGGTCAAAGTCGACCACAAGAAAATAACAATTCTAGTGATCAGTCGACCGATTCATTTTATGATTCAGGACCATCATCAGGCGTTGCCGATGACGACGTCCCATTTTAATTCATTCGCATAGTTTAAGATTTGCGATCAGAAGATCGCTTCAGGAGTTTGATTATGGTCGTTCAACGTAAACGCGGACAACGTATTCGTTCTAAGGACCGACTCGGTGGAATCGAATTGCTTCTCGCTGAAGATGTCCCTAGTTTGGGTGAACAGGGGAGTATCGTTCGGGTCAAGCCTGGTTACGCCCGCAACTATCTCGTCCCTATGGGATTGGCGACAGTTGCGACTGATGCTAATAAAAAGATGGTCGAAAGCCATCGTAAACGACAAGACGAAGCACTTGTCAATCGTCGCAAGGACATGAAAGCTCTTGGCGAAAAGATCAAGAACTACTCTGTCACACTTGAAGCAAACGCGACTGACGAAGGTCAACTTTACGGTTCGATTGTCGCAGCTGATGTCAGCAAATCATTGATCACAGCCGGTTACGATGTTCCTCCTGAAAATGTCGACATGGAAGGTCCTATCAAGTCTTTGGGAATGTATACAATTCCGTTGAAGCTTGATTTGGGCGTCAAAACAGAAGTCAAAGTCTGGGTTGTCCCAACCGCTTCGATAAAGTAGTTCATTGAAATAGTCGCTTGATTTATCAATTAGACTGCGCATCCCGTCAGTTCGCTGGCGGGATGCCTCCTTTTATTGAGGAGTTTCATTTCGCTAACTTGCAAAATGAGAACCCGACGATATGGCGAAATCGAACAAAGCACAAAACGCCATTTCTCTCGATCTCACAGGCACTCTTCCTCCACAGAACCTGGAAGCTGAACGCAGTGTCCTCGGGAGCCTGCTCTTCTCCAGCGAAGCGTTTGACGAAGTCATTCAGCATATCCAGTCTCGCTGCTTTTACACCGATGCACATCGCCGAATTTTTCAGTGCATTCACGACATGTACGAAAAGGGTGTCCGTGCTCTCGATGTCGTAACATTAGCACATGAGTTACAAAAGCAGGGGGACTTCGAAGAGATCGGCGGAGCGGCTTATCTCAATGAAATCATGGGTTCGGTTCCCCATGCTGCTCATGCCGAGTACTACGCCAAAATTGTTCGAGATGCGTGGTTACAGCGCAGCCTCATCGAAGCTTGTACCGATTCACTTCGCGAAGCCTACCACGGCAGCGACGACGTTGAAGAGATACTGGCGAAAGCTGAGAAGCGAATCTTTGGGATCGTCGAGCAACAAGAGAATATCGACAAAATCGATATCTCGAACATCTTGGATGCAACCTTTCAGCGCATCTTCGAGAGAATGGATCAAGAAGGGACGGTCAGCGGACTCCATACAGGTTTTAATGATCTCGATGACTACACCAGCGGATTTCAACCTTCGGAGTTAATTGTTCTCGCTGCTCGTCCGAGTATGGGTAAAACGGCCTTGGTCTGTAACTTTGCGATGGCTGTCTCCAAAGCGCAGCGAGGCGTTCTCCTTTTCAGCCTTGAACAGTCGAAGATCGAACTCGCTGAGCGGCTGCTATGTATTCAAGCCAAGATCAGTGGACATAAACTCCGGCAGGGAGAGCTTGACGAGTTCGAGCAAAGTATGCTGATGGAAGCAGCTGATGAGATGCGTAAGACTCATGTCTACATTGATGATCAGTCGGGACGAACAATGTCCCAAATCTCAGCGATTGCCCGCCGTCTCAAGCGTCGTGCAACACTCGATATCGTCATCATCGATTACTTGCAGCTCATCGAAACCGAAGATAAAGCAATGCCGCGTGAGCAGCAGATTGCCTCGATCACTCGGCGTCTGAAGTTCCTTGCAAAAGACTTAAATATCCCGGTCATCGCACTTGCACAGTTGAATCGTGGTGTCGAACAACGCGAAGACAAGCGTCCTAGGCTCTCGGATTTGCGTGA
Organism: Planctomicrobium sp.; assembly: GCA_018659505.1. Taxonomy (GTDB): domain Bacteria; phylum Planctomycetota; class Planctomycetia; order Planctomycetales; family Planctomycetaceae; genus Thalassoglobus. The sequence goes on along the minus strand of JABJMI010000694.1, from coordinate 4,406 downwards.
ATCTGGAGCGATCGAACAAGACGCCGACATCGTCATGTTCTTACATCGCCCAGAAGCCTATGACCCTGAAGATCGACCCGGCGAAGCAGATCTCATCATCGCCAAGAACAGAAGTGGACCGATCGGAACCGTCGAACTGACTTGGCTGCGAGAGATGCTCAAGTTCGGCGACAAGAGTCCAATGACCCTGCCAGAGGGCATGGACTTCTAAGTAGGATTGATCTACTTCAATCTGAGATTGAAACAACATAGAAAGCAAGAATTTAGCCCCCGGTGATCCACCGGGGGAACGAACTCTGACATTACTTAATATACCGTTTAAACTCTGGACGATCTTTCCATCCTTTCAGGTAGGGTTTGTATTCTTCCAGTTCCATCCATGTACTGGGTCCGGGATCAGCGGGGATGACTTTCTTCTCAGGGTAATCATTACCAGCGACACTGCTTTCGATGGAGTCATTAAAGTTTTGCAACACCTGAATCATTCGTTTGGCAACCTTTGGTTGTTGAACGATAAGGTTCTTTTTTTCGCTTTGATCTTCTTTGAGGTTGTAGAGTTCGTACTTCGCGCTGCCGATTTTTTGAGTGATCAATTTGTAGTCATTGTCGATGATGGCAACCCGATCCGTGTGACGAAATCCAAGAGGCTTCTCGCGTGTTTGAATTTCCTGTTCGAGTAGTGGAACTAATGAAATCCCATCTCGGACTTCCAACATAGAAGATTCCGGAAGATCGAGTAAGTCGACGATGGTGGGGAAGATGTCCACAGTTCCGGCTGGATGATTTGTAATCCGAGGGGTGGTGATCTTCGCTGGATATTCGATAATTGCAGGGACTCGCAGTCCTCCTTCGTAGACGGAATTCTTAAATCCGCGTAATCCGCCTACCGTATCAGGTGTGATTTTGGGGAGTCCTCCGTTGTCGCTGTTGAACATGAAAAAAGTGTTCTCTGCGACTTTCATCTTTTTCAAAGCTGTCCGAAGAGCCCCAATACTACGATCCATGGCAACGAGTTCCCCATAGTGACTTAGTGAGGGATCTTTCAGCTTTGGGAAATGTGATTGATCATCTTCGCTCGCCATGAATGGGCTATGTGGTGTCCCGTACCAGATGACAGTGAAGAATGGTTGTTCACTTTTTACTTGTTTGGTGATGAATTTAATTGCCTCGGCAACAACAATTTCAGACGAATCACCTGCGAACTCTTCGAATTCTCCCATGCGGCTTAAAATCGGATTACGGTCGAAGAAATTCGTCACCGAGAGCCAGTATTCAAATCCAAAGGCTCCTGGACTGCGGATGTCATCTTTAAAAATAGGAGCACCTGGTCCACGCATTCCGTTCACATGCCATTTACCAAAATGAGCTGTCGCATAGCCTGCTTTCGTTAAAGCTTGAGCAATTGTTTTCTCTTGTGGTCTTAATGGAACGCCATGATTCAAAACTCCTGTGCGATCATTGGTTCTGCCTGTCAGGACAGTGGCGCGAGTTGGTGAACAGTTGGGAGCACCAGCATAAAACCGATCAAACCTCAGTCCGTTCGCAGCCATCGCATCCAGATTGGGAGTTTTCAGAACAGGGTGGTTGTAATACCCAGTCTGCCCCCAGCCCATGTCGTCTGCCATGACGAGAATAACATTGGGACGTTGGGGTTGATCGGCTTCAACTAAATGAACAATTAAGAGTTGCGGGATCGCGACCAAGAGAAGCAAGCAGGCTTGCGTCGATAGTCTGCGCATTAAAGGACTCGAAAATAATCGACTGCGGACACTTTCAAAATACTGGCTGGTATGTGTGTCGACAAACCGCGTTCTCTTCTTGAATTTCGCAAACATCGTTTCTCTTTCTTATTCCACAACAAACCTGCTGCGTCGGACGTGCTCCAATCGCTCAGATTTCTTGATAGTAATGACTCACATCTCTGTTCAAGTTTACATGAACGCAGCATCCCTTCAAAGAATCCCACCTCTGATGTGGGATTCTTTTTACTTATTCTTTGTACGTGAGTGAGCACTACGGTCCACTCGCTCGCGCGTCGTGCTTGTATTTATGAAGACCTCTTGCCCGAGAAATTGATCTTTGAATTCAAACGATGGCATTTGATTCACGTTCTTTATTAAGATTCATAGCGAACACAATCAGACTGCCCGCGATCAAAGGAAAGAAGATGCCACGCGAAAAACTGGAAACACTCTACCGTGGTCAACATTTGCAATTGATGAAGCGCGGACACTGGGAATTCGCTGACCGCACTAAAGGCAGCGGAGTCGTTACCATCGTTGCGGTCACTGAGAACGATGAACTTGTTCTCACCGAACAGTTCCGTCCGCCGGTCCAAAAGAAAGTGGTCGACCTTCCCGCTGGTCTCGCAGGAGATATTGCAGGTTCCGAAACAGAAGCATTCGAACTGGCAGCGGAGCGTGAACTTATTGAAGAGACCGGCTTCGCCGGTGAGAACTTCGAATATATCTTCTCCGGTCCGACGTCAGCCGGGATGGTTACCGAGATGATCGACTTCTTCCTAGTCCGAGGTGTGAAGCAGGTTGCAGAAGGTGGAGGAGATGAATCAGAAGACATCAAAGTCCATGTCATTCCTCTCAAGAAAATCGGAGCGTGGCTCAAACGCAAAGAAACATCAAAAACCTGCGTCGACCCCAAAGTCTTTGCAGCTATGGGAATTTTATCTCTCTATACTTCGTAGTAGACTTGAGCAAGATACAGCCCGCTAGCAGGTGCGGTTCCGCCTGCGATTTTGCGGTCTTGGGCATCGAGAATTCGCTGCACATCTTTGATAGGCCAGCGTCCGCGCCCTACATTGACGAGGGTTCCGGTAATCGTTCTCACCATGTTGTAGAGGAAGCCGTCCGCTTCGATTTCAAGAACGATAAAGTCGCCGTCTAACTTCGCTTGATCTTCTGCAACTCCTGTATGTGCAGGAGACCAGAGATCCCATTGTTTGAGTCGCTGTACTGAGACCGCTTTGATCGTGCGGACACTCGTTGCCTTATTCGGCCAATGTGATTCGAAGCTACGGAAGTCATGCTTCCCGACGAGAGACTGTGCTGCCTCGTTCATTTTCTCCGCATCTAGTTCTTGAGCGATTCGCCAGACGAAGTCTTTCCAAAACGGATGATCAACCTGACTATTATAAATCACGTAGCGATACCGTTTGGAGATCGCAGCGTAGGTGGCGTGGAAGTCTTCCGGAACTTCGTCCGATTCCAGAATGACAATGTCCTCTGGCAACTTCGACTGCAATGCAGGACGCCAGCGATGCGGCGGAATTTTAAAGTCACTCCGAAAACTCGCGACCTGCCCCAGGGCATGAACTCCTGCATCGGTGCGACCCGCACATAAGAGATTGACCTTTTGTCGAGTCAACTTCTCAATCGCAGCCTCGACCTCAGATTGCACAGTCTTCCGCTCCGGTTGAGTCTGCCAACCAGAGTAGTGAGTGCCGTTATATGCAATCCGCAGACGAATCGTCTTCATTCAATTCTCATGAGAAGTTCTTCGCGAAAGTAAAATACTCTAACACCGAATCGCAGCATTCTAAGAACTTGTGCACAACTCGTCGAACTAATCAACCCGCCCAACTTAGCTCCCACCCCACTTAGCCCCCGGTCAATGACCGGGGGCTAAGTGGGCTTTGAATTCATAGTTTGTTCGGACACTTTAAGTGTCTGGCGTCACAGCATTGAGTTCAGCATTTTGTAAAACTGCACAGCGCATACGAAAACAGCCGTAAGATCTAGGTGATCTTACGGCTGTTCCGCTATATGCATGGTTGGTGAACGTGTTCCCAGCATTGCTGCTGGAAGAATGTAATCTAACGTATGCGATTATTAATTTTTAACGCATCACTGAAACTGGGAAAGTTTTTGTTAGGAACTAGGAAATGGGAGTTAGGAATTAGGAAGGATAAATCCAACCTGCTTCTTCATCCCGCTAGTTCCTTATGGAGAGTTTCGGGTTCGGTTTCAGAAAAAAGTTTATTGCTAAACCTAATTCCTAATTCCTAATTCCTAGCTCTAATCATTTTCCTTAGAAAGGAGGTGATCCAGCCGCAGGTTCCCCTACGGCTACCTTGTTACGACTTAGTCCCAATTGGGAAGTTTATCTTAGGCGCCTGCCTCTCCGAAGAGTTAGCTCAGCGACTTAGGACACCCCTCCCTTTCGTGGCTTGACGGGCGGTGTGTACAAGGCTCAGGAACACATTCACCGCAGTATAGCTGACCTGCGATTACTAGCGATTCCAGCTTCATGTAGGCGAGTTGCAGCCTACAATCCGAACTGAGCGGCGCTTTTTGGGATTCGCTTGCTCTCGCGAGTTTGCTTCCCTTTGTACGCCGCATTGTAGCACGTGTGCAGCCCCAGACATAAAGGCCATGATGACTTGACGTCGT
>JABJMI010000290.1 GCA_018659505.1 Planctomicrobium sp. | reverse complement strand
TTTTTTGTTGTAAATTCGTCCCGATTGCAACCTTTCCAACAGATGAAGAAGCCGACGTATTTTTCCAATCGAACTCATGACTTAGGACTTTCTGTTATCTGGAATCTCATTACTTTCATAAGCATCTCTTTCGGTTGTGCTTCAGTCGTCGACGAATAACTCCAACCCTCTTGCAAGACCGTATCCTGCGATTCCCGCAACGATCATCGTGTCGAACATCAGGAACAGGTATTCTGCGTCGCTACACTTTCCGTAGATCGGAAATACTTTCATTTCTTTTGAAGTGGAACGCTTGTCTGGGAATTTTTGCAACTCTGTTTGTGACCATGAGAAAACTAAATAGGTCACCAGATTGGCGACTCCCAATGCCATCGCCATTCGAAACATCGATTGCAACGTGCCGACGGTCAGGAAGCTGATGATCGATTTCTGCTGACGTCGTCTTTCGCGTTCATCGAATTCAGAAAGTGCGGAACCAACGGCCGCTTGAACATTCTTCTGGTCGTTGACTTCTAACTGATCCGTATCGCGTCGCTGCCGGAGGGCTTCTAGCCTCTCTGCTTCAGCTTGTTCAAGACGCGCGAGGGAATCCGAATGCTTGTGAAGTGAATCTTCATTCTTGAGCAACGATTCAATTTCAATCCCATCTTCACCTGCGTCGAGTAGCTCTCGTCGTTTCTTCTCTCTTTGCTCTTGTTCCCATCTCTTGAGAACATCGTCTCGACCAGCTGTATGAAAGAGACCAACTACTTCGGCAGCCGGTCCCCATTCATTTTGCCAATCTGCGATGACTAAATCATCAGCGAGAAGAACTTCATTACGAACTAGTTGTACAAGTTTGCGAAAATCGACTGGTTCGCTTTCTTCACCGGCACGTTGAAAACGATAAGATGTCGCCATACACAATCAGACCCGTTGAGTACTTTGAATTTAAACCATGAACTGAGTCTACAAGTTAATAAGCCGACTACAAGTGAGTCCTACCTGGTCGGGCACGGTTCACTCGGGTTTTACACTCGAATCAAATAGCTGTTAGACTTTCTCGAGAGCTTCCTTCTCAATCTACTATGGACAAGAGCAACAATGATATCAGAATCCGCGAGGGAATTGATCCAACAAATTAGTCAGGCACTTTACAGCGATGCCTGCGAAACAATGAGAGACCGTCCCTGGGAGTTTGTTGAATTTCAAACTCAGTATGATGAAGACGGAGGATACGTTCGTAATTCTCAAATCAAGACAGTTCCACAAGCAGATGAACTCATCTCGTTGACCTTAAACGACGAAATCGAGAATTCACTGCAATCCCTAGAGGAACACAGAATTGACGACAACGGCAAGCAGTGGATCGGACTCTCAATCACGATCAGCCAAGCAGGTGAAGCAAAAATTCAACTTGCTTACGCCGAGTCTGACGTTGGCGACGCCAAAGAATAATCAACCGTAAATAACGAGACAGAAGATTAACAGAAGGTCGCAGAGAAAGCAGAGAAGTAAAGTGTTCTCCGTTCTCTCTGCTTTCTCCTGTTCAAATTTAGCAGTTGGATAGATCGCCTTAGACTGCGTACTCAGTTTTCTTAATAATCCCTGGCATTGGAACTGGGTACTTGCCGGCTTCGTTTGCTTGTACTGGTGCTGGTCCTTCTGGTGTCATTTTATCGGCATCAGGAGCGAAGGCATGTTCGTGGTTGAGCATTTGATCGTAGGTAATGACTTGTCCGGTATGGGCAGCCATGCGTCCCATTGAAGTCACGACAGATGCTTCGACTCCGCGTTTCACTTCGTTGTACGGAGTGTCGTTACGAATCGCTGCGATGAGGTGATCCCATTCCAACTGATAAGGAGTGACTTCGTCTTCAATTGGAAATCTCCAGACTTCGTTTTCTTTCGTCATGCTTTGGTTCTTGTAGATTCGCGAACGAGCCGGGAAGTGGGACGAAGCCGAGATCACAGCGGAACCTTTTGTTCCATGAGCGTAACTCGCAAATTCTTGATGAGCGCCGACCATGGTTCGACCTTGCATAAAGAATTTTGAACCGTCTGCGAAGGTGTACTCGATATCGTAACTGTCGAAATTCTGGTCGACGAAGTTGCCACGATAATGACGACCTCCTAGGGCTTTCGCTTCAACGGGCCAGGCATTTTTCATCCAGCAAGTTTCATCGATATTGTGGATGAGGAAGTCGCTGACGGCTCCTCCACTCGCCCACAAGAAGCCGTGGAAGTTTTTAATCTGGTACATCACTTCGGGGAGTGAACCATCATTCGGTGGTGCGAATGCTGTGGCTGTCGGTCCGGCTGTTCGATAAGCACGCATTAATGTGAGGTCACCGATTTGGCCATCTTGAATACGTTCGAACAGTTCGCCGCGAGCCTTACAATGTCGACACATCAAGCCAACGCCAACTTTCAGGTTCTTCTCTTGAGAAAGTTTTTCGAGTTCGAGCATTCTGCGTGAGGAAGGTCCGTCTGCGGTGACAGGTTTCTCCATGAAGACGTTTAAGCCTTTTTCGATGGCATACTCGAAGTGAACCCAACGGAACGCCAGCGGAGTTGTGAGGATCACAACGTCGCCCGGTTTCAGTTGGTCCATCGCCTGCTTGTAGCCTTCGAATCCGATGTAGCGACTCTCTTCAGGAACTTGTATTTGGTCCCCGAATTTGTTTGAGAGGGCACGGTAGCTCGTCGAGAGACGCCCTTCGAAAACATCTGCCATCGCGACCAGTTTGATCGGTCCATTTTGAACAGAAAGAGCATTCAATGCCGCCCCGGTTCCGCGACCTCCGCAACCAATCAAAGCGACCTGAATTGTATTGTCTTCGGCAGCGTAGGCTTTGGGCATTGTCATTCCGACAATCGCAGTGGCAGCGGCGACCTTACCGGATGTTTTCAGCAATTCACGACGCGATAGTGGAGAATCGCTCTTCGAGCTTTCAGTTTCATTAGACATATCTATATGACTCCTAGGAAAGAAATTTAATCTGTTTTGATATCAGAGTCCTCCAATGTCGCATATTTCGTGGCTCGGTGCAAAGGAGTTGCATAACAGATTAAAATCTGTGTTCTAAGTCTATGAAAACTCGGTTAGACCACCTCTTCGAAAATCATCTTGTTAATCCTGCTTTAATCAGCAATGTAAAGGGACAGGATGAACCTGATTGACAGGATCAAATGAAAATAAATCTTACGGGACCAGGCTCTTAAGAGTGGCGTCATTTGATCAAGAAGAGATTACTCTGCCCGATTCATCCTGTTTATCATGTTAATCCTGTCTGATTTTCTTTATTTAAGATGGACTTGAAGCGCTTGCTCAAACAGTTGAATAGGTAATAGATTCTGTAATGACCGATCAAAAACAATTAGTGAACTGCTCCCAGAGATGGCAATTCTGGATCGATGTCGGTGGAACATTCACCGACTGCGTTGCACTCTCTCCGCTTGGTAAGATGAACACCCACAAAACATTGAGTTCCGGAATTATCAAAAGTGAAATTGAAACGACACAAGATCGCATCATTTGTGATTCTCGCAGGGTAAACGACCCTGAAGACTTTTGGCTGGGGTGGAGGCTTTCGGTCTTCAACGAAGCGAACGAAACCGTTTTCGAATCGACTGTCATCGAATCTCACTCAGAGAAGTTGCAACTTGACCAACAAATCCCTGCTTCTATTCAACAGGGATTTCGCTATGAATTATCGAGCCAGCTAGACGCTCCACTCGTTTGTATTCGTTCTATTCTCGGTTTGGCAAACAATGAATCGATCCCAGATATCGATGTGCGCATGGGAACCACCCGCGGAACGAATGCCTTACTGGAAAGAAAAGGAGCACGGACTGCGTTTCTCGTCACTCAAGGATTTCGTGATTTACTGCTAATTGCCAATCAGGACCGACCGGATCTCTTCGATCTCGATATCAACAAGCCCGAGCCTCTCTATGAAGCTGCTGTCGAAGTCGAAGAACGTATCGATGCAAAGGGAATTGTGCTTAGACAGCTAAATACTGCTGACCTGAAGAGCAAATTAGGAATGCTAAAGTCAGAAGGGATTGAGTCGATCTCGATTGCGTTTCTTCATTCATACCGAAATGCGGTACACGAAGCACAGGCGGAAGCGATTGCTCACGAAGTTGGTTTTTTAGAAGTCAGTCGTTCTAGCAAAGTTGCCCCTTCAATTAAAATTGTTCCTCGCGCGGAAACGACTGTTCTTGATGCGTATCTAACTCCCGTTTTGCGAAATTATGTCGCCGGGATTCGCAGCGAGCTTTCTGCTGGCAGTAGCCTGAAAATGATGACATCCTATGGGGGGCTTGTGAATGGTTCTCTCTTCACTGGCAAAGACAGTATTCTTTCTGGACCAGCGGGAGGAGTCGTTGCTTTCTCGAAGATCGGTGAAGCAGCAGGGCATTCGAATTCGATCGGCTTTGACATGGGCGGGACGAGTACCGACGTCGCACGCTATGGTGGTGACTTTGAAATCGAAACAGAAACAACCAAAGCTGGCGTCAGGATTGCTTCACCAACGCTGGCGATTGAGACCGTCGCTGCGGGAGGTGGCAGCATCTGTCGTTTTGATGGA
>JABJMI010000668.1 GCA_018659505.1 Planctomicrobium sp. | reverse complement strand
TGATCATGTCTGGGCTGAAAATGACGGTCGAAAGAAGTATCCAGTATTCGTTGGAGAAGAATGGACGAAAACACATGATTTCCTCGACGAGGTACTACCAATCGCTGACGATGCCGGGATGACACTCGCTCAATTAGCAACCGCCTGGGTGATTCAGCAACCGGGTGTAACATCCGCCTTATGTGGTGCAAAACGTCCCGAACAAATTCAAGAAACCGCAGCCACGATGAATCACATTCTTACAACTGATCAACTTGCACAACTCAACGTAGCGATCGAACGACGTGGCGAAGTTAACTCGCGAGCAGCTGTTTGAATGAATGCTTAATGAGAACAAATTGTCGCAGAGCGACAATTTGTGGATTTGGATTTGGGCAGAGTTTCCTCGTTAATCGGTTCGACGTCAGGTGCAGAAGATTCTATGATTTATCTTCATCAATCGAAACAGGAGCAGTAAATGTCAAACTATGATTTGAATCGTCGAGTATTTCTTCAAGGCGCCGCATCAGCAGCACTACTCGGACCGCTAGTTGTACTTGGCCAAGACAAGCCAGCAGCGATCAATATTGGTTGCATCGGTGTCGGAGGCAAAGGTTGGTCCGACATGCATGAGGTTTCTGTCGGACACAATATCGTTGCGATTTGTGATGTTGATGAACAACGCTTGGCGAAAGCCGCTGAAAAATTCCCGAAAGCGAAGAAATACACCAGCTGGCAAAAGTTGCTTGAACAGGAAAACATCGACGCGGTCACCGTTTCGACTCCCGACCACACGCATGCCCCGGCGACCATGTCTGCGATGCAACTCGGGAAGCATGTTTATACGCAAAAGCCATTGACTCATGATGTTTTTGAATCGCGACAGCTCACGAGAGTTGCGAAGGAAAAGAAACTCATCACCCAGATGGGCATTCAACACCATGCGACTGCCCGCTTGAAACTCGCTGTTGATGCGATCCAAAACAATGCCATTGGCAAAGTGAGTGAAACTCACGTCTGGACTGATCGTCCAGGGTCATTCTGGAAACAAGGACTCTCTCGACCAGAGAAAAAAGATCAAGTTCCTGCAAGTCTGCATTGGAATGACTGGTTAGGCACAGCACCAGAGCGTCCCTATGTCGCGGGGCTTTACCATTCGTTCCACTGGCGAGGCTGGTGGGATTTTGGGACAGGTGCTCTCGGTGACATGGGTTGCCATCTTATGGATCCGGTAATTGACGCTCTCGAATTAGGTCCGCCGAAAATAATTACCGCAGAAGGTCCGCCCCCGAATGCAGAAAGTGGACCAGAATGGTGCATCGTGCATTACACTTTTCCGGGGACCAAGCAAACCACCGAGACAACTCAGGTTCACTGGTACGAAGCCGACAAGCAACCTGACCGAGCCCTCTTCCAAGCACCTGATGATTGGGCCGGATCGAAAAACGGAGTCCTCTTCATTGGCGAGAAAGGAAACCTGTTCGTCGGTTTCCCGGAGATGCCGGAACTCTTCCCGAAAGAGAAATTCAGCGACTACAAGTGGCCTGAATTCACTGACCATAACCACTATCAAGAGTGGACAACTGCAGTCGCGACCGGCGGCAAAACATCCTGTCCGTTTGAATATTCTGGTCCACTCACAGAAACCGTTCTGCTTGGCAACGTCGCGTATCGCTCAGGTAAGACAATAGAATGGGATAGCACAACAATGACCGCCAAGGGAGAACCTTCAGCGAATCAGTATGTCAAACGTGCATATCGAGAAGGTTGGACCATCCCCGGCTTGAGTTAACGTAATCTCAGAATTAGTTTTTTATCTCCTCACCGTTTGATCATAAAGTCATGAATCTAAAACAGACCCTCCTTATTGCACTGTCTTGTTGGTTGACCGTCGGTTGCAAAGAAAAAATCGCAACTCCACATCCTCAGCAAACACCTGTCAATCAAACTACTCAAGTTGACCCTCCACCCTCAGAAGCTGATGAGGAAGCACCGGCTGAGACACCCAAACCAATAGTGGACGAGAAACTCGTTGCGAAATTTCAGGAATTCGCGAAAGATGTCAGTCTGAATTCCAACGGACAGATCAACAAGCTGACCCTCGTCGACACAGAGCTCTCTCAAGAGAACTTGAGCCTAGTTGTCGAACTCCAACATCTTGAGTCCCTTGCGTTGCAGAATGTTAAAATTACCGACGACGATTTGAAATTGATTGGTCAGATTAAAACCTTACGAAACCTTGATCTGCGGAACTCCCCCGTAAGCAATGATGGATTAGCACATCTGACTGGACTCACAGGTTTGCGAGCACTCCGTCTTTCTGGACAAAACGGAGAGACGACCGTTGATGATGGTGGCATGGAGTCAGTCGGCAAGTTGACCAACCTTAAAGCTTTGCTCCTCGACTTCTTATGGGTCAGCGGAGAAGGTCTCTCTCAGCTTGAAGGACTCAAAAATCTGGAAGAACTTTATCTAGCTGGAACGCTCGTTGGTGATGAGGATCTTCAGCAGATGAGCCTCTTCCCAAATCTTAAAAAACTACGCATCTCCAAACTCTCGCAAGTGACAGGAGCAGGTTTAGAGCATGTGAAAAAATTGCCGAATCTCATCGACCTCGATCTAAGCGAGAACAGTTCTATGTTCGATGCCGATATGGTTCACCTGACCGAAATGACAAAGCTGCAAAGGTTGAATCTCTGGCGTGTCGCGATCACTGATACAGGAGTTGCTCCACTTGAAAAGTTATCTGACATGAAATGGCTGAATTTAGACAATACAC
>JABJMI010000666.1 GCA_018659505.1 Planctomicrobium sp. | reverse complement strand
TCATTGGTGATGTCCCCGCTTCGGTCTTCAACGAATCTGATCCAAAACTATTGGGTGAACTGGCTCTGCGGGTCACCGAGGGTTCAGGGCTTCTGATGACCGGTGGTCTGCATAATTTCGGTGCTGGTGGTTATGCCTCGACTCCTCTGGCGACTCTGTTGCCAGTTAAGATGGCTGCGGGGGATCTGATTCCGATGGATGTTGATCAACCTGAAGATCACATAATGTCGAAGGTGCAAATGCTGCCGACGGATAGTGGAAATGATCGGTACCTGATGTCTCTGTCTGCGTCTCAAAATCGAGCCGCATGGGAACAGCTTCCGAAGTTAGGAGGTGCTACAAAGCTGACACCGAAGTCGGGTGCAGTTGAAGTCTTCGCGGAAACGGAAGATGGTGACGCTCTATTACTCGCTAGCGAAACTGGCCGAGGTCGCAGCCTCGCAATGGCTTTAGACGAAACCTGGAAATGGCATCTGCATGGATTCGAAGCCGAGCATCAACGCTTCTGGCAACAGATGATTTTATGGCTCGCCCATAAAGAATTTGAAAGTGATAAGCCCCTGTGGTCGAGAGTCGAGCCGAGAAACTTTTCTCCTCTCTCGAAAGTTCCCATCGAATTCGGTGCGCAGTCCGAAAATGGAGTCCCGATCCCGGACGCGAATTTCACTGTCGAGGTTTTGACTCCATCTGGAGAAAAAATCAAAGTGACTCCGCAACGCTTTGCAGACCATGGTCTTGCCGAGTTCACACAAACAGAAGAGCCAGGAGATTATTGGGTTCTTGTACAAGGGACACACCAAGGAAAATCGTTAGGACTCCCGGCATCGACTCGATTTGTCGTTGATGCTCGTGATCTCGAAATGGATAATCCCGCAGCCGACCCCGGAATGATGGCTGAGATTGCCGACATCTCCGGAGGATCAGTCATCCTTCCAGAAGAATTTGGAGATTTCCTGACTCGTTTACTCGAAGGTGGCATTCAAGACGATCTCAAACGCTATCGTCGTATCAACCTCTGGGACGGCTGGCCTCCTCTATTAATCTTTGTCTTCTTGATTTCACTAGAGTGGACAATACGAAAAATACGAGGACTGGTTTAAGTATCACTTGAATGTGAACTCGGTTCAGGGAACGCTATCGAGTGTTGATCATTACTTAGCGAACAAATGTTTACTTCTCACATGACTCAATAATGCCACAGAGATCACCAAAGGGAAAGTAGTAAGAATTCATTCGACCGAAACTTTTCTCTGTGTTCTCCGTGCCCTCTGAGGCTAAAAAATTTTGAGTCATTACGAAAGTTTCATTGTACTGAAGGATTACGAATTATTTCATTCGGTCGACAAATCTCGAACAATCAGCCATGCTTCTGCTCTGAGAACAAAATCGATTCAGTGAATGCCTCGCATCCGAGGTGTTTTTATCTTTATTTTATACGCAGTTGAACAATAACTATTGAGGAGCCTCACCATGTCGCACGCAAAACCTAAACTTCATAACGCCATGTGGCCGGGACTTGTCGGTAAAGAAGACGGAACGGACAATCCTCCGATTTCCCTTGACCGTATGCTGGAACTGACTGCCGGTGCTGAAGTCAACGGGACGAAGTTCGACGGAATCGACTACTTCCTGTTCCTGCCGCATACCGATCCAGAAGCTTCAGATGATGACCTCAAAGCGATTGCAGATAAAATTGCTGGCTACAACTTTAGTGTTGGCTCATTAGTAGCACCTGTCTGGCCAGGGACCGTCGGCGATTCAGCGATGGGAGATGAAGAATCGCGAACGAAATTTCTCTCAGCAGTCGAAAAAGCATGCCGTATTGCAAAAGTCTTCAACGAACATGGAGTGCGTAAGTACGGTGCGATTCGTATCGATTCCGCCGAGTTTGGAATTGCCCAATGGAAAGAAGATGCTCCTGCAAACACAAAGAAAATCGCTGCGACATTCAAAGAAGCTGCCAAGATCGCTGCCGATCATGGTGAGCGACTTGCAGCTGAGGGTGAAATTTGCTGGGCGGGAATGCACTCCTGGAAGGATATGCTCAACTTACTAGAAGAAGTCGGCATGCCTGAGACTTTAGGTTTCCAAGCTGATTTGGCTCACACATATCTGTACCTGATGGGGTATAACGCTCCTGAACATGCACTTCTTCAAGATGGCTACAGCGACGAAGAATTCTACGCAGCCTACAAAGAGATGACAGATGCACTCCGACCTTGGACTATCGATTTCCATGTCGCTCAAAACGATGGAACCGTTCACGGAACTGGAAGTCATGACAAGACAGGCAAGCACTGCCCAGCTGATGATCCAAATGGAAAACTCGATATTGTGAAGTGCTCCGGCTACTGGCTAGAAGGTG
>JABJMI010000664.1 GCA_018659505.1 Planctomicrobium sp. | reverse complement strand
TCCCGCACGCTGCACCGCTTCGGCTGCAGCGGACAACACGGTCAGTTTACCTCCATAGGTCTTTCGCAGATTCTCTTGGTGAAACACGTCTTTCGTCGGGCCAGCATCCACCACACGCATATTTAAGAGCACCACCCAATCGAAGTATTCGGCAACCGTTGCCAAATCATGGTGGACGACAAGACACGTCTTCCCCCTCGACTTCAATTCGTGGAGCAATTCGACGATCGCCTTCTCTGTCGCCGCATCGACCGCGGCAAAGGGTTCATCCATTAAGTAGAGCTTTGCGTTCTGAGCGAGTGCTCTTGCCAAAAAGGTTCGCTGTTGTTGCCCTCCTGAAAGTTGACTAATTTGCCGATGTGCCAAATCTGCGATGCCGACACGATCAAGTGCTTCCATTGCGAGTTGACGATGCTTCTTTCGAACCGGGAAGCACCAGCCAATGTCGCTGTAAAGTCCCATGGTGACAACATCCATCGCATCGACCGGAAAGTCCCAGTCGACGCTTTCTCGCTGAGGGACGTAACCGACTCGATCACGATTCTTTTTGTAACTTTCACCGAAGATAGAAACTCTGCCAGAGGCTCTGGGGATCAAGTCCATGATCGCTTTGAGAAGCGTACTTTTGCCCGCACCGTTCGGTCCTACAATTCCGACGAGAGAACCGGGAGGAATCTCGAATCCGACATCCCAGACAACCGGTTTACGATGGTAAGCGACCGTGAGGTCGTAGACCGATAGGGGAATTTCAGGATTTGGTTGATGGAGTTGCGGTTCCGGGTTCATCGCTGGTTATGTTCGTATATGAGGCTTATGCAATTTTGTGCGGAGAATGAAACGATTCATCGTTGAATTGGTGGGTTACGTTCTCGGATTGAGTTGAGAAATCGTGCTAAGGCTCATCCCCCTCTCATCATAGAACCGACCGTTTCTATTGGATCGACGAACTTCACTCAGTCAGCTTTCCATTAAGACCTTTTGCGGGTGCTGTTCCTCCGAGGGCGCGTGTGATGGTCGTGATGTTGTGGTCGAGCATTCCGATGTATGTTCCTTCGTAAGTTCCCTCACTGCCCATGGCGTCGGAGTAGAGTTCACCACCGATTTTAATTTCGTGGCCCTTGGAGCGAACACCTTCCAAGAGAGAGTCAATACTCTTGCGGGGGACACTGCTTTCGATAAAGACTGCTTCGACCTTTCGCTCTACCAACATGTCAACAAGTTCGTTGACACGTTCTAAGCCAGCTTCCGATTCGGTCGAGATTCCTTGCACTCCCTGCACTTCAAGTCCATACGCGCGACCAAGATAATTGAAGGCATCATGTGAGGTGACAAGAACTCTCTTTCCTTCCGGGATCGATGCTAAAGAGGTCTTCCCGTACTCGTGGAGTAGTTTGAGTTCCTTTTCTAGGCGAGTCGCTTCCATGCGATAATCATTAGCATGGACCGGGTCGTACTGAATCAAAATATCGAGAACTGTGCCAACGCAATTCGACCATTCTGAAACATCCATCCAAACATGCGGATCATAATGGTCAGCGAAGTCGTCTGGTTCCAGTAAGTGGTCTTCCGTTAAGTTCTCGGTGACTGCAACGACTGTTTTCTTGCGAGCCAACTTGACGAGAGTGTCTGTCAATTTTCCTTCAAGCAAGAGCCCAGAAAAGAAGATAATGTCTGCCGAGCTCATTGTCGCCACATCATCGCGCGTAGCTTTGTAGAGATGTGGATCAACTCCCGATCCGCAAATCTGTTCGACTTCAACATGCTTGCCACCGACTTCACGCACAATGTCAGCAACCATTCCGACGGTTGCGACGACTTTAATTTTTGCTCCAAATTTGCTTCCATTTGAGGAAGAGTTGGATGGAGACTTGGGATCACTGCAACCGAATAGGACGGCAGAAAGGATAAGTAAAATATGAAATCTAGGAGCAGTCGCCATAAGTCATCAAGGGTTATAGTACGTTGGATTAACCAGAAGTGTAGCAATTGCTACACTTTTAGTTAAGTTTACCCCGTAAGCAGAATTTGTCAAGGAAAGCGTGTCTGCCAGCTAAGCGCACTGATCGGAGGAGTGCAGAAATGGACTTTATTACATCATTACATCATTGTGGAAAGAGTTCGAAGAAGTTTACTTGCGTACGCGTACTTTGGAACTCTTGAGCTTTTTGAAACGAGAATAGAGGACTCCGGAAGAGGCGATGACTGCTGAAAACAGGAGCCAGCAAGCATGAGACGGCTCAATGAGGTAATGAGTGACTGTTTCTGGCGCGGTCGCTCCGTGTCCTGGATGTGCCCAAAGTGCTGATCCTGTCAAGAAGAAAGCGAAAAGTGCTGCGACAGAATGACGGTGGGATAACATTCAAGGTCTCCAATGCGACTAGTGGTCTCTAAGATATAGAATAGATGAAATGTAGCTTTTATTGCGAATGACTTGCAATCCGTGAATTGTACCATGCTACAGCACAAACAATGACCAAGCCAATGAACAAACCGGCAGCTAGTCCCTGCGTCACGCCGAGACCAACTCCGGCTTGTACAGGGTCGAGTTCAATCTCTGGCGGGATACTGAAGACGATACGGTAGTAATCGGGAGCATACTTGCCAATCGTGTAGCCGACTCCGGTACCGACAAATGCGAAGGCGATTCCGCTGGCGATTGTGATCATAAACCCGCGTAAAACAGTCATGATTCCTAGTCCAACAATTACTACGGTGAAGCTGTCATCGTTCGCTGAGAAGCAACACTGGCGAAGTTCTTTAAGAGATGTAATCCAACTCGCTGGCTTTTTTCCGGATGGAATTGAGTTGCATACAGATTATCGGCAGCGATTGCTGATACAATAGTCTGTTGACCGTGCTGAGTTGTCGCTGCGATGATTTCTTTGTTCTCAGGACGGACGAAATAACCATGTACAAAGTACACATAATCACCAGTTGAGATGCCCTCAAATAACGGATTCTCTCTTTGAATATTGAGAGCGTTCCATCCCATGTGAGGAATTTTGATTTCTGGTTCGGGTTCGAAGCGAACGACATCTCCCTTGAGGATTCCGAGTCCTTCGTAGGTTCCATCTTCGTAACTGGTTTCAAACAGGAGTTGCAAACCGAGGCAAATTCCTAAAAAGGGCGTCCCTTCTTCGATGGAATCTTTGATCGCTGATACGAAGTCATGCCGTTTCAATTCGCCAATTGCGTCTCGAAACGCGCCCACTCCAGGCAGAATGATGCCATCAACATCTTGTAATTGACGTGGGGATTCAAGAATTGTCGCTTCAGTTTCGAGATGCTCGAGCGCTTTTTGAACGCTGCGTAGATTGCCCATTTGATAGTCGATAATGCCGATCATACTTCCCACCCTTTCAACTGAAACTCGTTGGAGCCAACTCTGCATACCAATAACAAAAGCCGGACACCCGAAAATGGTTGGGGGACCGGCTTTTATTGAAAATATTTAGTAAGTGCGACTATTCTTCTTCGAGATCTAGATCATCATCGATGTCACTCTCTGAATCTCCACCCAGCAATGCTAGAGCACTTGCAGGTCCGTGATCATAGCAGTCACTATCATGCCAGAGTGGAATTCCAGCGGAATAGCGAGCCGCCAGCATCTTCACCTTATCATCGGATCCAGGCTTGGCACCAGTCGGAATGAGTGGGTCATAACCTGAGATGTCAAATTCTAGTTCTTCGAAAGATTCGCTTTCGTCGGGAACGATCTCTAAACCAATCGCTACATCGACTTCAGGATCTACTTCAAAGGAAAACTCCATAAACCCGTTCTCCCATCTCTTATTTGTCTGAACTTTAAATTAGTAGGTTGAGCCAACTGTCATTAAAACAGGTGGGTCAATCCGAACCCTGTCCGCGTTTGATCGGACACATTTTCTCTGCAAGTGACTCCGCACTTACAGAAAACTACAGCTACATGATTTTTGAACTCACCAGATACTCAATTATCTACAAGTCAACTCAAAAACAGACTTCTGAACAAACCTTTTACCCAATCTCCATAAACTCGCTTTCCCATATAGCTTCATGCACGTCTAAAATCGATTCATTCGATAAGCAAATGACGGCAGTGGGATAAAGCAGGGGTGTCAAGTGATTGCTCACACGTCTAGGCAGATTCTCTCGAAATTCTGCTGAATGTCAATAAGAATATTTGCATTACGCACAGATTCTGAAGATTTCAGAACTAAAACGCATTTTCGATTGCAAATTTATGCTCTTGTTAGATTCTTACTATTCGTTCATGGAGCAGGAGAAGTCGAATGAAACTTACCAAATCGTCAAAGTTTCTCAAAATCTGCTCTTCACTCAGCATGATGAAAACTACTGGAATCAAAGTTACGGCAGAAATGGTACATTATTGGAATGAGAAGAACGGTCACATAAAACTCGACTGATTACAGAGTTGACGAATTGAAGCTCTGAAGCAATACGACGAAACATAGTCCGTTATCATA
>JABJMI010000661.1 GCA_018659505.1 Planctomicrobium sp. | reverse complement strand
CCTCCTTCATCTGAAAGCCAGGTGCGGATATTTGCTATTGCCTGCCCCGTGAGATAAGACTCTGCTTCCCGACCAAGCAGTAGAATTTTGTAGTCCTTCAGTTTTTCTAAGTCTTGGAGAATTTGAAGCTGTTGCGTAATCAATTCAGTCGTCTCGGTCCGTTCGAAAGACTTGGGTTTCGCTGCTTTTGTTTCGTCGCTAACAGCTTCTTTCTCATCCTTTGCGACTTCGTTTTCATTGAGTTCGAGTCGTCGCCACATTGATCTCGATTCTGTAATCCTGACGAGACAATCGACCTCTAAAGCAGGATCACGAGTCAGCATTCTCAGTAAAAATTTATTGTCCCAGTACGGTTTCCCTTCCAGGACCAGTGCTTGTACTGGCTCATCAACAACGCGGACTTGAAAAGTAGCCGAGTTGTTTGCCGGGGAAGCTTCATTGGGTAGTGCCAAAACACGTGCTTGATATTGGAACAGACCGACTTCTTCAGGCGTAATCAAGAAGGAAACCGGAGTAACCTTATCGGTCTCCAATTTAACTTCCAGACGCCCAATTTCTTCGCCTTCACTTTCCAAAAGGACTGTGACTCGATCACTCACCCTTCCATGTTGATTGACTTCAATCGTGATGGGGACAGATTGACCGACGAAGACGAGTTCCTGAGATCTGGGGACTTGAACTTCGAGATCCTTAATCGAGGTGTTCCCGCCGACAGTCGAAGTGTAAATCGGAGCATCCCAGGAACGCGCCATGCTCGCAGCTTCAGTCACACGGTCGGTGCCTCCCGATCCATTATGGACTCCATCGCTGATGAGTAATATCGCCTGTCCTTGAGGGCGTTCACTTACTAACGCATCCAGAATTGGTACGGATAAGTCTGTTTTTGTTCCGGCAGTTGACTGTTTCTGAAGTTCTTCGACCGTTACAGGACGAGCTTCGTCTGCGAAGTGGCGCAGACGTATATCAAAAGTTGATTTCAACTTATCGGTCGCCTCGCTAATTGCCTTGCTTGACTGCTGCCAACGAGTGGTTCCCTTTCCAGCATCTGTAGTGGACATACTCTCCGAAGAGTCCACGAGTATCGTCAATAATGGTTTCCCCGGCGGTGGAGGTAGCGCCTCTAACCAGATGGGATTCAACAAGACTGTGAGCACGAAGATGATCGTCGCAGCAGAGAGTGCCGCGATAATCATCCACTTAGCACGACCACAAGCCTGCGGTCTCTTCCAAACGTACCAACTCCACAAAACCCCCGCCATGATCGCCAGGGTGACCCATAGAGTTGATGCCAGGAGTGGTTCAAACGAAAGTGACATAGTTCAGTTAAAATGCAGAAAACAAAATGACTTTTTTTTTGAAGTTGTGAAGCCTGAGGATTGATTCAATTACGAAAGAGCTTGAGAACGAACAGTTCGAACATCATGCAAATGACGCAGCCTGTTGCGAGCCAAACCCAGAGCGTGTCTTGTTCTACAGTGCTCAGCGAAGTCGCTTCTTCGAAATTAATTTCACGTCCACCCGAGAGACGATCATTAAAAACTCGAGGTGGCAATAAACGTAAATCTGATTCGCTATGAGGAATTGATGTTGCGATTGCCGTAAGGATTTCTCCGTCCAGCATCACTTGATAGATTCCCGGTGGTCCCGCTCGGGGAACTTCCCATGTCACGCCCAACGGTGTAGAGACAAACCGACCTTCGGATTCGATAGGGACTTCCTTCGTCGAGGCGATAATTTCCAGGTCTTCAATCCTCTCTTCGCCGATTGGCAGAGAAAGCGTAAATGGTTCGCCACTAAAGTAGTTTTGTTTGATTGCCTTTCCATGCGTTAATTCTTGCTGGATGAGTTCACCTAATAGCGGAACAAGAATCGGCGTTTTGGCAAGGTTCGAGCGTTCGAGGTCTACATTCAAGACTGCCAGTTTCCCTCTCCCGGTTGAACTGACTGTTAAAAAAGCAGACTGATCGCTGAGTGTGCCGCGGATGTCTTCTTTGAGTCCATCTGTAAGCGGGCGCGTGATCAATCCTCCTTCAAACGTCAAAGATTTCACCGCCCCAGCAAGTTGATCTCCAAAGACGGAAAACGGTGATTGTCGTCGATCAACATCAGTAAGAAATCTCTGACCAGCGTTGCGTTGAGTGGGTAACGGCGCGAATTCAACGGGTAGGCGAACACTCGAACCGAGTCCCTGGGCGAGATCCTTCAAATTAGCTGCGTCGAGAGCATCGGCAGCCACATACAGAATATTTGTTCCCCGCTGAATCATGGCGGCCAATACCGCTGTTGTTTGAGGAGTCATTCGTCCAGACCTGACTATCAATACGATATCAGCACTGCGCAGGTCATCGATGTTCGGATCAGCAGCATCCAGCCATAGGAGCGGTTCCTTCTTCGAGTAGCCGATCACTCCGGTGGCGAAGACGGCTCTGTCAAGAAAGTAAGCGGAGGAGGCAATCTGGTTCTTCCGTTCGCGCGTTAAAAAAACAATCCGCGGATGCTCATGAACTTCGATGGCGACTGCACGGGTGTCGTCTATTGAGAGCGAATCATTATTTCCAGTCAGTTGGATCTCACCAATTTGCCATCCTGCTTCTGGTGTCGGCACACTCCCAGCCATCGTTGTTTTCGCTCTTGGAGGAAGATGACCTTCGAACGGTACTACGACATTGCCCAGCGAAAGTTCGGCGCGAACGTGTTGATCAGCGTTGGAGTGATTCACGACCTGAACAGTAAATTCGGATTCTTGACCAACCTGAACTCTCCCCGCTGCTGAAACATCAAGAACAGCAATATTCGGGATTTCTTCGGCTTGAGTGATTCCCTTGAGTTGAATGTCACAGTCCTTTGGAAAGACAGAAAAATCAGCAGTCGACCAGTTTGTGCGTTGAAAATCACTCAATATGATGACTTCGAGTTTTGTTCCTGCAGCTGCCTTCGATAACATCTCGCCTGCGGTATTCAATGCTGATTGCACTTTTAGAACTTCGGGGCGTACAGAAGCTTGCTGCAGAGCTTCGCGTAGCGCACCCAGATTTGAAGTGGGTGTGTCAAATACAGGTAACGGGTTGGCAGCCATCAACAGCAAGTTCGCTTTCAAAGAACTTTGAAACTTGACGGCGTCGAGAGCGAAAGGTCTTGCTCGTTCGAAGTGTGCGATTCCACCATCACGAGCCGCCATGCTTTGGCTGCAATCCAAGAGGATGGTGCGAATTGTGCTGGACGGTTCTTCGTCCGCTGCTGCGACTACTTTTTTATTGAAAAGTGGTCGAGAAATCGCAAAGGCAAGTAACAAGATGGCTGCGGTGCGAAGCAACAAGACGAGCAAGTCTCTTAACCGATAACGCGCACGTCTTTGTTGAACAGCTCCGCGAATAAAGCGAAGTGTCGAAACGGGTAATCGAACAGGGCGTGGGCGAGTCAACCAGTGAATGAACACCGGTAAACCAGCGGCAGCGACGCCGATCAAAATTGCCCATGGATTTGTAAACAACGCGATTAACCTGTTCTCTCGACCAGAAAGCTTGAAATGACACTCAAATAAGATTGAACTGTTGAGACCAGACGGTAATCACAGCCTTCAGCTAAAGCATAAGTTCTGATCATGCTGAGATGCAGTGCAAATTGCTTTTCGTATTCGTCTCGAATTTGTGCAGGTGAACAATCAACTCGCCCATCTCCCTCAAGCCCTTCAAAACGATACGAAGTACCATCGGGAAGTCTCTCTTCGTCTGGATGCACGATATGCAACAAGACGACTTCAAATTGTCGATGTCGAAACATCCGAATCGCCGCAAACAATTCGTCGAGGTCATCGTTGAGGAAATCGCTAATTAAAATAATCACTCCGCGGGAAGTCGTTCGAGTGAAAAGTTCTCTGAGACCTGCCGCAAGGTTGAGTGACTCCGTCGCTTGGATGTCTTCAATCGCTTATTGCAAGTGCAGTAGATGAGTCGGGGTGCCGGCACAAGGCAGAGAGTCTTTGAGGGTTTCCCCGAGTACAGCGAGGCCGACCTGATCCTGACCATGAGTGATAACGTGAGCAAAACCAGTTGCCAGAAATTTTGCATAGTCGAGTTTTGAATCGGTTGAATCTGTTGTGCTTTTCGCACCAAACATCATCGAAGCACTGGCATCAATGGCGAGCGTGCAAAGCAAATTGGTCTCGTCTTGATACTGGCGAATATAAGATTTCCCGGTCCGAGCGTAGACCTTCCAGTCGAGCCGCCTGAGATCTTCTCCGGGAGTATATTCACGAAAGTCAACGAACTCTCCAGAACCACCTTTCTGACGAGAAGCATGTCGACCGCTGTAGCCACCTTCGATGCGATGACGGGTCGTGAACCGTAACCGTTCCAAGGCAGCGAGTGCTTGCAAATCCAGGAATTTAGAGGTCGCTGAAGCGGGCATCTTGTAATATCAATCCATCAACTTGAATATGCTAATTCTTCGAGGGTTTATTGATCAAAAAGGATATCACCACGGAGGCACGGAGAGCACTGAGGAAAAGTCAAAGGTTGAGTTGCACGCTGTTTTTTTCTCGCGCAGTCATTGTCGAACTGATTCATTTACGACATGGCAGCCATCACTTACTGTTTCCGGTGCTTAAATATCTCTCCGCGTCTCAGTGCCTCCGTGGTTAATTTCTTTAGAAGCGATTTCATATACAATTACTTACGAATCTCTGCAATTAATTTTTCGATGACTTGATCTGTCGTTACCGCATCACCGATGGCTCGATGGTTCACAACAACCCGGTGCCGCAAGACAGGAACCGCGACTTGACAGATATCATCGACTGTTGGAGCGGTACGACCTTTGAGTAAGGCGCCGGCTTTGGCAGCCACTACAAGATTCTGCGCCCCGCGAGGACCGGCTCCCCAGGAGACGTAATCCTTAGCGAAGTCACTGGCAGTTGGTTCTGTCGGACGAGTCGCTCCACACAACTTGACTGCGAACTCAGCCACGTTCTCTGGGATCGGAACAGCATTCACGAGGTTACGGAGTTGTAGAAATGTTTCTCGGTCGAAGGCTGCCTCTGGAAGTGCAGGCATCGCCCCCGCAGTTTTCAGAACAATGTTTTTCTCTTCTTCTGGCTTCGGGTAACCAATGCGAATTTCCATCATGAAGCGATCCAGCTGTGCTTCTGGAAGTGGATAGGTCCCTTCCTGTTCGATGGGGTTTTGAGTTGCAATGACGACAAACGGATCTTCGAGGTGATGCGTCTCGCCACCGACAGTCACATGACGTTCTCCCATCGCTTCGAGAAGTGCCGATTGTGTCTTGGGGGCTGCTCGGTTGATCTCATCCGCCAGCACAAGATTGGCGAAGACCGGACCACGTCGGAACGTCAGCTGTGGAGTTCCATCTGCCGCCGGCTTACCTAAGAGTTCATATCCTGTAATATCGGACGGCATTAGATCGGGAGTGAACTGGATACGAGAAAATTTCCAGTGAAAGGCAGCGGCCAAGGCTTTCACCATGAGCGTCTTTGCCAACCCGGGAACACCAACCAGTAAAGCATGTGAGCCAGTCAAGGCACAGGTCAGTAGAAGATCAATTGTTTCATCCTGCCCCACAACTGTTTCGTGGAGTCGGTCTCTTATCTCTTTCACACGAACAGCGAAGTTCTGAATTTCATCCTTCGCTAGATCCGCAGTCACGATATTCATACTTGATCACCTGAAACCCTATGCGAGGTCGATAGTTGGCACGAAAGCTTTCGAATCAGAGTTTAATCAATACAATGAGATTTGTGAGGTGGTACCAACTTGACGGGCGCGCGATTCCTTAAGAGTTGTGGATCGCTTCGAAGCGGGTTGGGGTTTGGTAGTCTATGGATGAGTGTCGGCGGGAGGTATTGTAGTAGTTGATGT
>JABJMI010000147.1 GCA_018659505.1 Planctomicrobium sp. | reverse complement strand
GCATATGTCGCGAGAATCGGCCTCGCTGCAGCCAAGATTGAGGAAAATTCGTTTGATGTTGCCAAAAAATTACTTAAGGATTGCCCTGAGGAGCATCAAAACTGGGAGTGGGGTCGATTATGGCATCTTTGTTCGTTTGATGAAGACTCGCTGAAGACGAATGGTCCGGTTGATGCCGTCTCAATTTCACCGGATGGGAAATTTCTTTTAAGCGGAAGTTGGGATAAGACTGCACGTGTTTGGGATCTAAAAACTCGAAAACTCCTTCACGAGTTGCCACAAGAAGGGGATTATGTTCACTCTGTTGCCTGGTCTCCCGATCAAAAATTGATTGCCACTGCGGGCAGTGATGCATCGGGACGAATTCGTCTATGGACTGCAGGAAGCGGTGAATTGATTTCCAAGTTTAATGGTCATACAGAACCAGTCGTTAGTGTTGTTTTCTCTCCGAATGGTGAATGGTTATTAACCTGCTCTTATGATGAAACAGCACGTATCTGGAATATCAAAAACCCGGAGAACCCTGAAGAAGTTCAGGTTCTTGAAGGGCATTCCTGGTGGGTTTGGGATGGCGCATTCAGCCCAGATTTTGATCCTGCAAACAAACAACTTGCGAACAGAATCGTTACTGTCAGTCAGGATGGAAAAGCGATCGTCTGGAAAATGAAAACGACTGCACAAAGACCGCAGGTCACAACTGTTTCACTAGTTCAAGACAAAGTTTCTCTCAATAAATCATCTACAATCGAGATGGTTCAAGAGTCAACTTTCACGGGGCACCGAGGTCCGATTTATTCTGTTGCTTATTCACCTGATGGTACTGAAATCGCGACGGCGAGTAATGACAAACGGGTCTTACTGTGGAATCCTGCCGATGTGCCGGCTTTCAATTTAGACAATCTTCTGCTGAAAAAGACTGTGCAAATTGACCAACGCGTTCTCAGTGGTCACTCGGCACCGGTGCAAGCTGTGACATATTCCAGAGATGGCAAATTGTTAATTTCTGGCGGTCGTGACAACGCAGTAAAAATCTGGGACCTAAAGAACGGGAAATCCATCAAAACATTCCGTGGACATGATAGTGCTGTTCGCTCGGTCGATATCTCTCCGGATGGTCGTCAAGTCATCTCCGGTGCTAAAGACGAGAGAATTATCTTGT
The DNA here is from genome assembly GCA_018659505.1 of Planctomicrobium sp. Classification (GTDB taxonomy): domain Bacteria; phylum Planctomycetota; class Planctomycetia; order Planctomycetales; family Planctomycetaceae; genus Thalassoglobus. The sequence continues at coordinate 10,494 of JABJMI010000147.1, read as the reverse complement.
GGAATGTGAACGAATACGAAGAATTACGAGTCCTCAATGGAAATGAACTTGTCGGTCATGAAGACGTCATTCTTGGAGCAACATTTTCCAGCGATGGGAAGAAACTCCTCACTGCTGGCCGCGACCGCACTGCAAGATTGTGGGACGCAGATAGCGGGAAATCAATTCGAGTTTTCGAGGAAGGTCACGACTTCCTGACTTCGAAAGGACTCTTTCTACAAGGTGGACGAATCCTGGCAACATCCGCTGCCGACAATTCGGTTCGTCTTTGGAATGTTGAAACCGGAACCCAAATGCTCCGAATTCCTGACACTGGTCGTGCCGCATTGATTGCGGCATCTCCAAACGAGAAATGGCTCGTGACAGGTTACGAACCAAAGGACAATAACGCTGACACCAACGGTAAAAAGTGGAGCGTGCTAGTCTGGAACGTTGCAGATCTTGTGAAGGCCTCGCAAGAAAAAGGCACCAGTCTCGATCTGAAAGCTTACGCGAAACCGATTGAACTACGGGAACATTACAACCGCATAACAGCGATTGCTTTTGCTCCGGAAGACAACCGACTCATCACTTGTGATTACCAGGGTCGGTCGATCCTATGGGATCTTGATCAACAGACATCTCTGTGGAGCGAGCGGCATCATCAGCGAAGCGTGACTGATTGTGAATTTTCTCCAGATGGAAAAACAATCTATCTGTCCAGTACAGATCGAACCATCAGTCGAGTAAACGCAGCGACCGGTCAGGAAGACCGTGATTCGATATTGGAGCATCCGTCCGGCGTATCGACACTGCAAATTTCACCTGACGGGAAGCAACTCGCTTCTGTTTGTCTGCTGGAATCCGATCTGTTGAATCCTGGGTCGCTAGTGAAACTCTGGGATTTGAAAACGAACGAAGAAATCTTAAACATCGAGTCGACTGCATTTGCTATCAACGACCTCCAGTTCTCTTTTGAAGGAGACCATGCAATTGTGGTCTGCAATGACAACGCGGTTAGGATTCTGAATTTCAAAGCTAACGAGAACTCTCAAACTATTGGTGAGCCGATCCTCGATTTTGAAAAATTGGGTGGACTTGTTTGGTCCGCAAGTTTTACTGAAGACAGAAATTCAATTTTGACCGTGGGAGGGAGTGAAGCCCGGATCTGGGACAAACACACATACCGCGAAGAAATGTCATTCAGCCCCCATGGAGCCGTTGCTGCCGCAGATTTTTCTCCTGATGGGCAATTGATTGTCACCGGCAGTTGGGACAACTCCGCCAAAATCTGGGACGTCAATACAGGACATGCAGTCAGGAAATTGATTGGTGGTCACTCTGGCTACATCAACAGTACGGTCTTTTCTCCAGATGGTCGACATATTCTGACAGGCTCAGATGACATGACTGCAAAGCTCTGGGACATTTCAACCGGTGAAGTCGTGCAAACATACCAAGGACACGAGGGACGCGTCCGACAAGCTACCTTTTCCCCAGACGGTACTAAAGTATTGACCGTTTCAAATGATGAGTCAGCCCGCATCTGGAATACGAAATCTGGTCAACAAATCGGTGAACCATTCCGGCAACATGACTGGGCAGTCCTCTGTGGGGCTTTCTCCCCAGATGGGAAACGGATCATCACCGGCAGCGAAGATAACCTTGTCTTGCTATGGGATATTGAAACTCGTTCTGAACCAATCATTTTTGAAGGGCACACCGCAGCGATTTCCGCAGTCTGCTTCTCTGAGGATGGATCACGAATTTTCACAGCCAGTCAAGACAATTCTGCAAAAATCTGGGATGCTACTCCCGGCAGAGAAGGTGCTGAAATTTTAACACTGACCGAACAGGAACAAGAGCTGACATCCATCGCAGTTTCTCCTGATGGAAATCAAATCGTGACCGGCAGTCGAGACGGAACAGCCGTGATCTGGCTGACATCGAAATGGGGAGAAATAGAATCGAAAGAAGCTGAAATTGGCGAGCCAATTCAGTAGTCTTCTCCGGCATGACTTCCTGGCTGAATCTGATGGAGAATTCAACTGCGTACTCAACGACTGCATGACATCGATCTCGCTGCTCAATTGCTGCGAGAAGGAAAACTTGTCGCCTTCGCTACCGAAACCGTTTATGGGCTCGGTGCGAATGCGCTGGACCCGATGGCTGTCGCGAAAATCTTTGCAGCGAAACAGCGTCCCCATTTCGATCCTCTCATCGTGCATCTCTCTGAGCCAAAACAAGTGACGAATTATGTCACCAGATTGACAGATGAAGCGCTGGCATTATGCGAACAATTTTGGCCCGGTCCACTCACTCTTGTACTGCCAAAGAAGGAGAATATCCCGGATCTCGTCACCTCTGGACTTCCTAATGTGGCGATTCGAGTTCCTGTTCATCAACAGGCGCGAGAGCTAATCGCTGCCGCTGGAGTTCCTATCGCAGCTCCTAGTGCCAATCTCTTTGGCAGCGTCAGTCCTACGACCTCGCAACATGTTTTAGATGGTCTTGATGGAAGAATTGAAGCTGTCCTTGAAGGTGGTTCTTGCTCGATTGGTGTTGAATCGACCGTCATCGCGTGCTTGCCTGGACAACCACCCACATTACTTCGCCCCGGTGGATTGTCTGTTGAGGAAATTGAAAAAGTCATCGGTCCTGTCCGTCGATTAGATCCCAGCGAACAAAGCGACGATTCTCCTCAAGCAGGACCGGGAATGCTCTCCCGGCATTATGCTCCGAATAAACCGATTGAAATTGTTGATGACCTTTGGTCATTCAAGTCAAACTTAAAAGTAGGTCTCTTAGCTTTCGGTAAATCGCAACGTAGCGACTTCGAAGTTGTTGAGAATATTTCTCCAACTGGTTCACTTGTCGAAGCTGCGGCAAATTTCTTTGCCAGCCTGCGTCGACTCGAAGCCGCAAACATCGACCTCATTCTGGCTGAGATATTCCCAAACGAAGGCTTGGGACTCGCGCTCAATGATCGACTTCGACGCGCTGCTAGCAAATGACCATTTCATAAAGAAAGCCGCACATTGCCGTTAACCTTATGAATTGAATCATTCGCCAACATGTCGCAATCAAACTGTCTCTATTCCAAAGTGAATTCCGGAAGTTTAACCACTTCGCCTCCTTTGGTGGCGGACTCGTGGGCACAGATTCCGACGCAGGTCCAGTTGGCGCTGGTGACGGCATTGGGCATTGGGTCTCGATCTTCAATCAATGAATTTACAAACTCGTTGACCAGATGCGGATGTGAACCACCGTGACCGCCCCCTTGCAGGAAGGAAAGATGCTCGGCATCGTGAATTTCGGCAGGCAACGTAAAGCGTTGAATTTCTTCTGGTAACAGATGAGCGAAATCTGGAACTTCGATCTTCTCTGCAATCTCGGGTTCGGGTTTCTTCGCAGTATGAATCACGTGTGGTTCGTTCTCGATGAGTGTCCATTCGAACGATTTCTTGGTTCCGTAGACATCAAAGCTTTCACGATATTGACGAGCAACATCGTACAGGCAGCGCCAAATGTGTGCTGTCAAATCGGAGTTTTGGATTTTGATATGACAAGATTCGACAGCGAACTGGTTCCCTGATTTCTTGGCAATATCTTCTCGCACAGTCCCTGAACCAAAACAGCTGACGTACTCAGCCAGTCCATCGACAAGTCCCAAACAGGGACTGACGACATGAGTCGCATAGTGCATGGGGATCATTTCTTCCCAGTAGCTTGGCCAGCCATCCATATCTTGCGGGTGTGACGCTGCCAAGTGTTGGATTTTTCCGAGTTCGCCTTTCTCATACAGATCTTTGATGTACAAGTATTCGCGGCTGTAGACGACAGTTTCCGCCATCATGTATTTCAAACCGGTCTCTTTGACTTTCTCAACAATCTTCTGGCAATCCTCAACCGTCGTCGCCATCGGAACGGTACACATCACGTGCTTGCCGGCATCGAGAGCCTTCAGAGACATCCAGGCATGTTCAGAAATCGGACTGTTAATGTGGACGAAATCAATATCCGGGTCAGCGAGAACATCATCATAGCTGGTATAGCGTTTCTCGATTCCGAATTGATCACCTGACTTATTCAGTTCTGCTTCGTTGCGACGGCAGATCGCTGTCACGTTTGCACTGGGATGAGCTTGATAAATCGGGATGAATTCCGCACCGAAACCCAATCCAATCATGGCAGCGTTGACAGTCTTACTCATTGGAAACCTTTTTTGATTCTAATTCTTACGAACTTGCTCTGGACGCTACTCTAAAAAATGAAAGTATTGATGTGGTCGAATTCCACTCGATAGCACAATTAAGACGCATCTCAGATTGCGACATTGATCTTCGATAGTGCTATAATCTGATCATTCTTAACAACGAATTCAACACTACCGATCAATGTCTTCCAGATTTCAACAATGTGCCGACCTCATTCAACGACTCACCGAAGCAATCCATACATTGCAACAGGTCGTCAAAAAGTTTGACTTACAAGCTGTGGAAGAGCTGGAATGGTACGAACTTCTGCAACAGAAACTACGTCCGCAACTCGGGAATGATTCTTTCCTCGTTGTGGCAGTCGTAGGTGGAACGAACATCGGCAAGAGCGTGACGTTCAATCACATCGCTGGCGGAAGACTCAGCGCGACCAGTCCCATGGCTTCGGGAACCAAGCATCCGACGGCGTTACTCCCAGAAGGCTTCGAAGAGTGTAACTCGCTGAAAGAATTATTCCCCGGATTCGATATTCTCCCTTGGAGCGATGTCGATCAGGCTCTTCAAGAAGACGAACGGCATCTGCTTTTCTGGAGAGAAAGCGAAAGCCTGCCGAGCAACCTTGTCGTTCTCGACACACCCGACGTTGATAGCGTCGCTGAGGTGAATTGGGAACGAGCGGATAACATTCGCCGATGTGCAGATGTGCTGATCGCTGTCCTCACGCAACAAAAATATAACGACGCTGCCGTCAAGCAATTCTTCCGCAAAGCTGCTCAAGAAGGGAAGCTGGTGATCGTTGTCTTCAATCAGGTGTTGCTGCCTGAAGATGAAGAATACTGGCCGCTGTGGATGAAAACATTCCAGGAAGAGACCGGTGTCAATCCGCACTTGTTGTATGTCGCTCCCAATGATCGACAGGCAGCGGAGAGTAATTCGCTGCCGTTTTATGATCGCCCCTGGCCACTCGCTGAAGTCGACGGAAAGTTCGAAACTCGCACTGGTGAACAAATCGCCCGTAATCTGTTGCGAGACTTAACAGAGTTGCGATTCGCAGAGATTAAAATTCAAACATTGCAGGGAGCCTTACAACACCTCTGCGACGTCAAACATGGCATTCCGAATTGGCTGGGCGATATCTCTCGACGCGGAACCGCATACGGAGAAGCACTCAATCTCATGTCGTCGCAGCGATTAGTTGAAGTCGATCAATGGCCGATGCTCCCGAACGCCTTCATGATTCGTAAAATCCGCGAATGGTGGAGCAAACAACGCGAAGGCTGGTCCGCGAAGGTACACGGGTTCTACAACACGTTGGGGAATGTCGTCACCTACCCCGTCAAAATGCTGGCAGAAACGAAAGGTCCGCAGGAAACACCGGTTGAGCAATATAAGAAGCGGGAATGGGAAGCGATCTTGAAGGCACTCGACCGGACATTGGAAAGACTCGTCTGGCTGCGCGATCTTGGAAATCCGCTCTTAACACCTCGACTCACGGAACTCCTCTCAGGCAACTCCCGCAGCGAACTGATAGAAAAAATTCGCCTAGAACACCAACAAGCCGATTTAGATAAAGACTTGTCGAATCTTATTGAGACACAGCTCGAACGATTCCAGGAAGAGTCTCCTCAGTCGTACAAACTCTTCCGGCGAATCGACACCGTCGCTGCCGCAGCGAGACCAGCAGTCAGTGTCGCATTGTTCATGACCGGTGCTGGTCCCGTCGGGGATGTCCTCTTCCCAGCAGTCGCAGACACCGCTGTGCAAGGTGCATTGCATCTTGCAGGCGACACAGTCGGCGGAACAGTTGTCACAGCAGTCGGCGACAAAGTTCTCACTGAGGGAGCCTCTTCCGGTGCCGGGTATTTAGAAGCCCGCTTCCGCCAACTGCACGCCCTGTTCACAAAACAAAGAGCCGAATGGCTAGCAACCGAACTAGAAAAACACCTCTTCGGCGATCTGCCGGGAGAGCTAGCAGCCTGCTCCGAGATTGCCAAAACCCCAGAGTACGAACGTGTCGAGCAGCTGGTCACGGAACTGAGACCACTGGCGTTTGCCAAGTGATTTTTTGGGTTCAACGGCCTGTTTAGTTTCGTAAGGGGGGAGAAGCAATCCGTTGGTGGATTGGTGGGGTGCGTTCTCGGTTTTTCTGAGACAGAAATCTTGACTTGATTCACGAATTTTTGCTTCACCCACCGTTGAGATGACGCGACGAACTTTACCTGTCTTAATTGGTTGGCAGAGCCAAGGATAAGTATTTTCTACGACTCTATCTTTTCTGTCTCAATTGGCGCAACGCACAGGACGAAACTGCCGCAAGAATGAGACTAGGTAGAAGCGTTCAACGCTCAATTAGAACACTTTGATTCTCGCGGCGATACTCTCTAGGTGAACAGCCTGCTTGTTGACGGAAGAAGGCAGAGAATGTCGAGACTCGATTGAAGCCGGTCAGCTGCGAGACTTGAGAAATTGAGAGGGACGATGATGCGAGAAGCTCTTTGGCTTTTTCAAATCGAATTCTTCTGATTTCATCACCGGGTGAACGTCCGACCTCTTTTTGGAAGCGCCGCTCCAAAGTCTTTCGTGAGACATGGAGAAGCTGAACGAGTTCCGCCACTTTTAACCCTTGGCAAGCCGAATCTTTGATGAGTGCAATGGCTCTCGATAAATCATCTGTTGACTGCTGTGTGGTTCTCATCGTTGATTGACGTTGAACAATCGTTGTAGGAGAGACTAGTACGGCGGTTTGTGGTGGATCTGCGCCGTGCAAAATTCTGTCCAGTGTTTTCATTGCTTCATACCCAATTAACTCGCCAGGCAATCGGATACTGGAAATTGTGGGTGAGTGAAAGCGCGCTATTGCAGAATCTTCGACTCCCAGAACAGTCACTTCGTCAGGGATTCTGAGCCCCAGGGTCAAGCAAAGTTGGCAGATACACATCGCTGTAAAGTCATTTGCGCAGCTGATAGCGAGCGGCTTTTCCGCTTCCAATATTCGCTTCGCGAGCTCAGGCTCGGAGTCGAAGACCTGCTTCCCATCAAGATGGTTTGCGTATTCGAGCGTATGAAAGGTTTGGTAGAAGTGTTGGGGGCGGTTCTTGAGTTCTTCTTTCATGAGTTTGTCGCGAAAATGGACAGCGGAGGAGCGAGAATCTCCCGTGTACATGATCGACTTTACTCCGGTCTTCAACAAGTGCTTCAGAGCAAATTTTACGAAGGCTGCATCTCCTAAATGGACTGAAGGAACCTCCTTACTGGGGAGGTCAGCTGAAGCGTTTACAATGGGAATCTTGCCGCTCGTTAACCACTGCACGATGCCAGCTTCAGCTCCAGCGTAGGTGATCACTCCAGAGTACCCCTGGTTCAACCAGGGAGGCGGGTAAGAGAAGTCTTCAAGATAATCTTCACTACCGAGCAGGGTCGCTGAAAACTTATAACCCCCACGCTCGTTTTGAAAACGGACGATTCCCTCAAGAAGTCTCGGGACGTAATCCGAGTAGTTTGGCCCAAAAAAAAGAATGTGTGCAGCTGGTGAGGAGAATTTTTTCATTGTTCGAACTTTCAGGACACCGAAAGTCTTGACGCATTTACGAAAGTATTGTGTCGCAGAAAGGGGTTGATTACAAGTCGCCCCCCCCCTCAGAATAGGAGGGTCAGCATTTGTTGATGCGTTTGTCATCTTTTTTCTATATTTTAGTACCCGAGGAGTTCATGATGAGGAAGACTTATAGTCGCAAAGGTCGGGGATTTACCCTGATTGAGTTACTGGTTGTGATTGCAATTATTGCGATCCTGATCGCTCTATTATTGCCCGCTGTACAACAGGCCCGGGAAGCTGCTCGCCGCACTCAATGTAAGAACAACTTAAAACAGCTCGGTTTGGCAATTCACAATTACCATGACACGATTGGGGTCTTTCCCGGAAACATCACTGAATCTCCCGGTGGACAAAGGAATGCGTCTTGGTTGACAATGATTTTGCCGTATGTTGATCAGGCTCCAGCGTACAATCGAATGGAATTCAATGGGACTAATTTCTCGAACCAAGGAGCTGCCCCAAACGTAAACTGGGACGTCATCCAACAGTTGCGGGTTCCAGGATTAAACTGTCCTTCGAGTCCTCTCCCGACAACACGGTCTCAGGGAGCAAATGGTGCCACTCAAGCGCTCGGTTCGCCGGGAACTCTCACTTACCAAGTTGCTGATTACCCAGGAATCGCAGGTGGATACTTCCTGCCAAATACGTCAACAGTCCCTCCGGGTGGCGTCTGGACCGGCTATGGATGGGATCACCAAGTCGGAATTATCGTGAACTTAGGACCAGGCGTCACTCCAAGACGCATCTCGAAAGTGAAAGATGGAACCTCGAACACAATCGCTATTGGGGAGAATTCAGACTACTTTGTTAGACAGTCGGACGGTGCCCTCATTGATGCCCGATCAAGTAACTGGGCGGGAGGAGCTTGGGGAAATGGTCCCGGAAACCATGCCTGGGTTGGCTGGAGCCTGAATGTAACTGTTCCTCGCTATGGAATTAACTACAACGGACCTGGTTATGGTCACGATATCCCTTACGGTGGTCACACCGGACTTCGCTCGTCACACGTTGGCGGAGTACAAGTCTGCATGACAGACGGTGCGGTACGATTCATTGGGGAGAATATCAGCTTTGATATTTTGCTTGGTTTGAGCAATGCTCAAGATGGTTACGTTCTAGGCGAGTTCTAGAGCATTACCCAAAATCGTTTTAACCAACTGGCATCGTGAAGATCGCGTCCTGACTTCAGAAAGCGTTCTTCACTGTTGAGAGAAGCGTTATAAATGCTCCCCTTGAATTGACCGCAAGATCAGTTCGCCAGATATTACTGTGTTCACATCCGGTCCCGGTGTCTTCAAACATTGGGGTCGGTTTTCTTTTGAAATTATTGGACGAGGTTAAAGACGTCCTAACAATGAGCGATGTGAGGAATCAATGCAGCTGTTGAACCAAACCGGAAGAAAGACTCGATATTGCATCTGGGGTCTGACTCTGATCGCCATGGGGTGTGGCGGCGGGGTAGAGAAAGTGAATTTGGCAAGTGCCACTGGGCAAGTCACTGATGGTGAGAAGCCAATTGCAGGAGCTGTCATCGAATTCTTTCCAACCGATGGTCGAACATCAGTTGGCGTGACGGATGGAGACGGTAAGTTCACGTTGAAGTACAACGATGAACTTGGTGCAGTCGTTGGAGAAGGAAAAATTCAGGTGACCCCTGGATCACCCCAGGCTGCCGGACCTGGCGAAGGTGATGTCGTTGCTCCTCCTATGGAAGGTCCACCGAAAATAGTTCGCCTCAAAGAGGTCTGGACTATCAAAGAAGGCGAAGAAAATCATTTCGACATTGATATGTCAAAATATACGGAATAGAACTTTAAGGTACTATTCCTGATGAGACGCACCAAGCAGTACATCAACGAAGACATTCATCCCTGAGTATTCTTGTTTAGAATCACCACAATAGGGGTCAAAGGATAAAGACTAATGATGTGCTGAAAGCCGTTGGCGTTTTGCTAGAGATTTGGGAGCCAACTCCTGCTCTGAGGTTAACTGTTGAGGAATTTTCACAGGATGGATTACATTCTTCACGAGCCTCAAGCAGGTACCGGTTTCATTGAAGCTGAGGTCATTAAAATATGAACGCATGATCAACAGTCCTCTTCCGCTGGGCTTCTCTAGATTTTCTTCTAATGTTGGGTCTGGAACGCTTGAGGCATCAAACCCTGGACCTTCATTTTCAATCTCGATGATCGCTTGCTCCGCTGTGTATTGGCAACGAAGCTTGACAGTTCTTTCATTGAACGGCGCACAGTTTCGACGTTTTTCAATTGTGCTTTCGTAGAGAACTCCCTCTTTACGCAATTGAGAATCGACTTCGAGATTACCATGGACGATGGCGTTATTGATCGCTTCGACCAGAGAGATAAAAATGTGGAACTCCTCTCGATCTGAGAAGCGGCAAAAAGTTCTCGCACTGGAGGCGATCCTTTGTGCTGTTTCAGAGACAAGACCGAGATCATTGCTGATCGTCAAATTTGATTGATGAAGGATTTGCATGAGGGAATCTTCCTGGCAGCTTTCGATGTAAAAAAATGAATAATTAAGATGATCTCTGACGTCGCCTGCAAGAAATGAGCGAGTCTGATGAGGTGGTACCAACTTGACGGGCGCGCGATTCCTTAAGAGTTGTGGATCGCTTCGAAGCGGGTTGGGGTTTGGTAGTCTATGGATGAGTGTCGGCGGGAGGTATTGTAGTAGTTGATG
>JABJMI010000133.1 GCA_018659505.1 Planctomicrobium sp. | reverse complement strand
TGAGACTTGCTGGAATCATGGTCTCGACGACAGCCATTTCGGTCATCCTTCCGTATGGTGGGCTACTGTCTCTCATTCTGTTCTTCGCTCTACTCTCCTGGTTCTTCGAGCTTGAAGGCATGGAAATTATCGTCTTTACGGTCGTTCTCTGGGGAATGAGATATCTCGTCCTCATTGCTCTGGCAATCATCATTGGAATGTTTTTGGTCGCCATGGCGTGAGAAAGTTAGAACCTGTTAGTTGGATAAAGCAGAGCGAAACTAAATACAAGATTGCAAGACCCCGATACCGAACTAACTAAGGAATAGTCCTCACAGACTCGTTGTTTCGAGTTTCAATTGCCCCAATAGTGAGCTTGAACTGACAACTCGACATGAGCCGTTTGGGCTTCCGCCCAATGGTACTATTAAACGAGAATCGCCCTCGGTATATGTTGGCATCAATCAGTCATCGTAAATTTCTGTTTGGACATAAGAGCGATTAAGTTCCTCATCTTGCACTTAAATTCTCGAACATAAAAGTGATATTATAATGATGCGTACAATCATATTTATGTTGTCGACTGCAATTTTTCTTTACGTATCCGGTTCGACACGCGCAATTGCTCAAGATGCTGATAAGCAGACTGAAACTGCTGCGGTGACGCAGCGTTTGCAACCCAAGATTCAGTTGATCCAAAAAGAACTCCCCGGGTGGTTAGAAAAGACAGGCAACCAATATGCGGTAACGCTCATGCAGAAATTGGCTCAACAAGTTGAAGCGAAGGAATTCGCAGAGGCTGAGAAAACAGCGGATTCGCTTTTGAAGATTTTAGGAATGAAGGAATCCGCTGCTGGAGCAAACCCAGCTAAGCCGTCACCAAGTTCTCCAGAAGAAACGAGGCGACGACTCACTGAGAAAGTAGAACGTGTGCAGGCTGCGGCTCAAAAATGGGCAGCCAGCGGACGTGATCCATCGGGAGTTCTCAAAATCATGCAGCAAAAGTTTCAGCCTCTTATGAAAGCAGGGAAAGCGGTCGAAGCGGAAGCTGTTGTAGATGACGTTTTGAAACAACTCGGAGCAAACACAGAAGCACCCACTCCGTCGCCTGTAAAGGGACCTGCGAGTCAAGAAGAGGTTCTGAAGCGAATCCACTTGATTCAAAAGCACCTCCCGAACTGGGACAAAAAGACAGGCACACAGGTCAAGTATGAAGAACTTCGAGAGACAATGAAAAAACAACTCGCGGAAAAAGACTTCGCTGCAGCTGAGAAGACAGCAGATGAAGTCCTGAAGTTAATCGGTTTTCAGGGCGAGCAAGTTTCCAAATCTCGACGACCAATGCCGAATCATGCTCAAGCTCAGAATGCTCGCGCACACGCTGCAAAACAAGCGAATAACCCATTCGCAGGGTTCATTCCACCTCAACTTATCTTTTTGGCAAGTGAGCAAATTTCGCTGACACCAGAGCAACGTAAGACGCTAATAGCTCATGTCAACAAAACGCAGCCACAATTGAAAGAATTCGCGACAGCACTGGAGCGAGAATCCGCTGCACTCTCGACGTTAATTTTGCAGCAGCAATTGGACGAAGAGGCGATCATTGCTCAGCTCAACAAATTTATGGACATCGAGCGTGAAGCGAAACGACTTCAGGCTCGCCAAGGTATCGTGATCAACAACATGTTAACCGTGAGACAGCGTGACAAGCTTCTTGGACTCTCCAAGAACCCTGATGTCATTGCAAAGCTCGAACATAATCTTAGCCAGCGAATCTCAGCCAAAGCCGAGCGTGTGCAAGCAGTGGCAGTCAAATGGGGACAGAGTGGTCGCGACCCCTCACCCATTGCTCAGATGATGGCAGAAAGAGTCCAACCACTGATGGAATCAGAGCGAGTCTTTGAAGCGGAAGCTGAGCTGGATCTTATTCTTGTTGAGCTAGAAGAGGATGGAGAATGACCGGGCAGAATGGTTTCATCACTCGCAGAGATCTACTTGCCCGTGGAGGCATGGGGATTGGTGCGCTGGCACTTGCTGGAGTGATGAAAGACGCCTTAGGCAACGATGCATCCTCAGCGATCAACATCGACTCGCCGCTCGCTCCCCGTCAACCACATTTTCCTTCCAAGGCGAAACGTGTCATTCATCTGTTCCTCAGTGGTGGACCTTCGCACGTCGACACGTTCGATCCAAAGCCGGCACTCGACAAGCACCATGGGCAGCCACTTCCCGAAAGTATGCACCTAGTCACGGAACGTCGTACGGGAACTGTGATGCGGTCGCCGTTTAAGTTTCAACGCTACGGTCAAAGTGGAATCGAAGTCAGCGAGATATTTTCTCACATTGGCGAGGGCATTGATGACATCGCAGTCATCCGTTCGATGCAGGCAGATGTGCCGAATCATATTCCTTCAATCTTACTGATGAACTGTGGTGATTCGCGTCTCATTCGACCGAGTTTAGGAG
>JABJMI010000556.1 GCA_018659505.1 Planctomicrobium sp. | reverse complement strand
TCATCGTTTCTAAAATTGTTTTCCTCTAAAACGAACCAGGACTATTCGTGAGTGACTCGCCAGCTAATGCTGAAGTTGATCATCCTGTGAAACAACCGGTTAAACAAAACGTCGGTAAAGTGATCGCTGTCATGCCAGCGTATAACGCTGAGGCAACTCTCGAAAAGACCGTCGCGGATATTCCCGCTCACATTGTTGACGAAGTGATTCTTGTTGATGATTGCAGTAAGGATGGGACTGTCAAACTGGCGAAGGAATTGGGACTGACGGTCATCGAACACGAGACCAACACCGGTTATGGTGGGAATCAAAAGTCCTGCTACACCCGCGCTCTTCAGAGTGGAGCCGATTTCATTGTGATGATCCACCCCGATTATCAATACGACTCACGAGTTGTCGGAGCAGCGATTGAAATCTTACGTCTTGAAATTTGTGACGTGATTCTTGGTTCCCGTATCCGCACACGAAAGGAAGCTTTAGCTGGGGGAATGCCCGCCTGGAAGTACATTGCTAATCGCTGCCTGACGTTGACTGAAAATATCGCTTTAGGACAAAACCTGGGCGACTTCCATAGCGGGTTTCGTGCCTATCGTCGCGAAGTCCTAGAAACGATTCCTTGGCAGAACAACACTGACGACTTCGCATTCGACAGCCAGTTTTTAGCACAATCGGTCTACTTCGGTTTCAAACTGGGCGATATTCCCGTCCCAGTCCGCTATTTTGACGAAGCCTCCAGTATCAATTTCAGTCGCTGCGTAAAGTATGGACTGACAACACTTTGGGTCTTGTTGCAATTTTTGTTGGCGAAACTGAGACTTGCAAACTTCAAAATATTTCGTAAATTATCCAGCTGATGGCAAACTTTAACACGTAATTCACATGTGCTGAATAGAATAGGCAACTTTGACGATTACAGTGGTAGAGATAAGTGGCACACTCATTGCAATGAGTGAGGTTCTCTTCGTTTTTAATGATAAACATGCAGCGAAAAAGTACAAATTTGGCTCTTCTGATGAGTATTGCAGCGTTTGCAATGCTCACGTTGACTCAATGGCTGCATTCACCGCTGCACCACCTCGCTGATTCAGTCGCTGTCAATGCTCATTTCGAACAGTCACAAGCGAAAGATCAGCACAGTTGCTCCCACTCACACGGAGACGACCCGCACGGGCATCATCACAGCCACGACGATCACGCAGCAGGACATTCGCACCACAAGATTAATGATCACTCCGGTCACCAACACTGTCCAGGACATCCACATCCAGACGATGAGTGCGAAATTTGCCTCTTTGTTGGAAAAAGTCTTGGTGAGACTCAATCACCAGTTTGCTTAAGTGGCAATGAATCTGTCGAGTTCGCTCCAGATCCAGAAGGCATCATTCTTACTCTGACAACGCAAGATCACTTCTCTATCCGTGGTCCACCGCTCGTTTGAATTTCGCTAATGAAGTTCTGAGAGCATGATGATTCGAGCACATGAGCTGCCCACTGAATTGTGAGCCGCATTATGTGTGTTCGAACTTCCGTAAGCCTACAAAAGGCTTGTTTCAGCATCCAAAAGCTAATCTTAGAACGGATTCGCTTCGACGTTTTGGATGAAATTGCTCTCATCTACAAATCAAGAAGTCTCTGCACGTCAGACGACCATTTATAAATTCATTCCGTTTGAGGCACGCGCCGAAAACACTTTGATTCATTCCTATCTTTCATTCTATTTTTATCTGGAGAATTACCATGAATAAACCTAAACGTACACGAAAGGGGTTCACTCTGATTGAACTCCTGGTTGTGATCGCCATTATTGCGATCTTGATTGCTCTTCTCTTGCCAGCTGTCCAGCAGGCCCGGGAAGCAGCCCGCCGTTCAACCTGCAAAAACAACCTCAAGCAAATCGGCATTTCACTACACAATTATCACGATGTGCACAACGCGTTTCCTCCCGGTTGGATTGCAGTTGAAAACAACAGTCCCAATATCGAGGGCGAAAGTGGTTTTGGCTGGGGAACAATGTTGCTCCCGTATATGGATCAGGCTCCGTTGTATCAGCAAATGGATTTCACTGTCGCGATGGATGTCGCTCCCAATCGAGACTTACTCAGTCATGTTCTACCGACATTTCAATGCCCCAGCGATCCAAAACCGGAAACCTTTCTGACACCTGATCGTAACGGAGTTGATATCCAACTCTCGACAGCGAACTATGCAGCTGTCTTTGGAACAGTCGAGCTTCACGATTGTGAAAACGCAGCGGGGACGGCTCCTGTGACCTCATCCGGTCAATGTGTCAGTGATGGAGCCTTCTTTCATCTCAGTAGAGTCGGTTTCCGTGATTTTACTGATGGATCAAGTTCAACGATCGTCGTAGGAGAACGAACAACTTTTCTGGAACCATCTACTAACGAATCATTCTACGCCACCTGGACCGGAGCATTGCCTGAAGTCGAAGAAGAGATCGCCAGAATTCTCGGACACGCCGAACATCCACCAAACGAGTTCGCACACCCAGAAGATTTTGGTAGCTCACACGTCGGCGGAGCACAATTCGTATTGGGTGATGGCTCTGTTCGCTTCATCAGTCAAAATATTGACGAAGGTCTCTTCCAGGGTCTAGCAACCAGAAACGGTGGAGAGGTCATTGGAGAATTTTAACTGCTCGTGAAAAGAGAGAAGAATTTCATTGAATTCAGCAGGCTACGTCATCAAGTAAGATTTCGTAGCCTGTTTTTACAGGGTGAGTTTGCTCTGAACCGTAAGGTGATCAAATTGTTTTCATCCAATCGAACTCGACTCTTCCTCAGGATCGATTCCGGCGTATGAAATCCACTTGTGAAAGAATCCTCCTTTCCAGGCACTCGCGAGAACTCCCAGGTGTAAGAGACCAAGACCGATTAAAAATTGTTGCATTCCTCTCCAGTTCACTTCATCGGTCAGAAACCTACCTCCTTCAGCTAGCCAACTGGCATAGCAACAACTCGCGACAAAAATCGCTGTCGCCTTAAAGCCTTGCTGATGATGAAAGTAATTCATCGTCGCCGCCATAATCGCGAGAATGAATAAATCCGCTGATGGCAACATGAGCGGGCGAATTCCAAGAAATGAATGCAACACCATCCGCCCACTCGCAAGCACCAGATACCAGATGAGCAGAACTTTGAATTCTTCCATCGCTTCGTCACGGAACCACATGCTCAGCATTATGATACTCAAAGCAAACAGATGGAATTGAATCTCCATCGGAGAGAAAATCCAACCGTCAAACAGGTCACGTGCTCCTAAACCGATGAGCAACCAACCAACACTCTCTAATAGAAAGCGGGAATTTTTTCGTTGCAATCCAACTAAGATCAAGAATCCAACAACTGCAAACAACCAATAGAGATTGACCTGCTCACCTGCCTGCCAGCGAATTGTTTCCCAGTGATTCGTCGTCGGAGATATTTTGCACATCAACAACATTGCAACAACTAGACTTCGCCTCGCAAAAGGAACTCTTCGTTTCCAGGCAACAAAGTAAAACAGAACACTGAACATCGCAGCGACCCAAACTGGAGACCCAAAGAACGCCGTATGCTCAGCGACAAAACCTCGCAGTGCAGAGTTCGCATTCCATGGCTGAACGCTCAAAGCGATGCACCCAAAAGGAAGTGACAAGGCAAGTGTCTGCATGAACCAATGGCGATGAGCAATCGCAGCTTCCAGCAGTAACCATGAAATCCCCATGATCATCGGAGTCAGTAAATACCCACCGAAGATCCCGCCCATGCCCGCATACGCAGCGGCGGAAGAAAGTTCTATCACCGGATCAAACGAGATCGTCAACAAGTAAAGTCGAAACCCCAAACAGCACCACACAATCACAAATAGCGACCAAGGATGATACGGCCATATCCAGGGACAGCCATGGAATTCAACTCGTTCTCGCGATGTCCGTATCGCTGGGATGAGCGTCAGCATCGAAAGACCTGCCAACAGACTGACTCCATAAATCGCCCAGCGAACCAGCATTCCATCTTCTGAACTCGAAAAGACCATCGGAATCAAAGATGCCAACATCGCCAGACTGAGCTGAAGGTATAATGGAATGCGATAGATGCCCGGCAACCGTATTTTCAGGATTCGCAATATCGATTCCGCTACTAGCAACGACGCTGCCGCAATCGCTAACAAGCTGTAGACTGCGCCAACTTGCTTCTGTGAAATTGCCTGATCAAAACAGATCGATAATTCCAGCATCAGTAAGATGAGAATCAAGAAGATCGAACGGGCATCATCCCAGACTTTCCAGAAATGAACGATTCCCAAACTGATGATGACCAACAGCAACAGATATCCACCGATCAGCGACAACAGCACCTGCAATGGAAGACCGCCATCGAGCGATAACCCTGTACTGTGAATGACAAACGCTGCGCTCAGCAGATAGAATGGATTCTCGGTGGAAAGTCGTCGGGAGAGCCAACTCGATTGCTGCTGAGTCTCTTCAACAGAAGGTCGGTTCTTCTCAACCGGCGTAAATTCATCGTCAGGACTGGATACGTTCATCGCAACCCTCATCATCTAAATCGTGATTCGTAGTGAATAATCCGCTCTTGAAAAGAGCAATCAGATATGTATAAGAAACTACGCTGTGTACGCCTAAGATGTTGGAACGAAAGCTGGAATAGATTTTCAAATCTGCCAAAGTCGCGAAGATTGTTTTGATCCATTAACGTTAAGCGAGCGTATAGAGAACTAAGCATCGAGCGGGAAATAACTGTCGCATGCCTCGTGGCTGCGGCTTCGTGATGTGGAGGCATCAACTGTTGGTACAAATGAGCGAAGCGAACCGATGTCCCTTCTCCCCACATTCAATATTCATTCTCGCCAGCAGCTTTGCTGTGGGGAGAAGGTTAGGATGAGGGGAACAAATTGAACCTACGGTAACACGGACAATCAATAAGCGGTAATAAGTTCCATGTCACTCAGCCGCAGTACGGGAGCTAGAAGCTACAGACAATTATTTATCACTCGCTACCAATACCTTCAACTATTCATTAGCACAGGTAAACGATCTTGGCAGGGCAAAATCTTTCACCGGTTCCTAAACGTCATGTTCGAATAGTCGTTTGGATTCTTCTGACGTTACTCGCTCTCTATTGCGGTCGGCATTGGGGAGAGAAAATCGGAGTGTCACTCTTGATTCCGCTAATCATTGGGACCTATCGCCGGTTTCGCGTTAGTCCCGGAATGATCAAGCAACGCTGGACGGTCGCCTTCATTGATCGTCCTCCGACCTCGTTCAAGTTCAGCCGGTATTCAAGAATTGAAGTCACTCACGCTGCACAAACAACTTACGGGGAGATGATGATGTTCGGTGCGCTGGCGATCATCTTCGGTTCGATTCTCGACAACTTCTTCCCGTGGCTAGGTGGCTCTTATCAAATTTGGCTGACCAAAGGGATCAACGAACAAGTTCTCGCCTGGCAAGGTAATTCAGAAACGCACTTCAAAGAAAATCTGGAATTTCTACAATCAGCATCCGGACTGGAAGTAATGGTAAGGTAATAGCTTACATTTCCTTCGGAACTCGTTGTCAATGAATCAAGTTTCGCTTCGCAGCACACATCTTGTGTGCTACCCGCTGGACTTCCAATGCATCGAAAACAGTTCGCGGGTCGTCAAGAAATCTACAATCTATAGAGAACTGAAGCTCCACAGCAAACATTCAAGTCGGTTCGTATCCTCTTACCCTTGCCCCTAACCGACGAACTCTGTGCTCTCAATCTGTCATTGAAAGTGACTAATCCTTGACACTCGCTGCCTTCCAGTTCAAGCTAGACTAAACTGAAAATTCATCTTTACCGTTCTGTCTCGTGGCGTGAGCGTATAGACTTGTGAAAACGTACTTCGCGGACAAGAGAAGCATTGGAAGTGCTCTGGAGATTCTATCTGCGATTTGAAACACCAAGGTGACACCAATGCGACCTGCGCTATATCTACTTACGTTATTCATTCTTTCATTGTTTTCAGCTCTTCCAGTCTCTGCGGAAGAAGCAACCAGCAGTGATTCTAAGGTGGAAGAGACATCTCCCGATGAACTGCCAGCTGGTCATTCTCTGCATGGAGACAGCTTTAACGAAGGTCCGCGACAGGCTGCTTATCTAATGTCTGGGACAAGCAATGTCCATTTCCCAGCGACTTGCGAGACGGAAGAAGTACAGAAGTTCATCGATCAGGGAGTCGGTCAACTCCACGGGTTCTGGTTCTTTGAATCGGAGCGATCTTTTCGGCAGGCTGCCACCCTCGATCCTGAATGTGCCATCGCCTATTGGGGGATGGCAATGTCGAACAAAAATAACCAAAAACGTGCTCGTGGATTCATAGAGGAAGCCGTTAAACGAAAAGAGAAGGTCACTGAACGGGAGAAAATGTATATCGAAGCATTCGCTGCCTTCTTAAAAGAAAAAGAAAAGAAAGAAGGCGAGAAACCAGATCGCAACAAAGAACGAGAAGAAGACAAAAAACGTCGACAAACACTCGTCAAAGCCTATGAAGGAATCCTGCACAAGTTTCCCGAAGATATCGAAGCGAAGGCGTTCCTCGGATTGGCTCTTTACGAGAACCGCTCGAAAGGACTTCCAATCAGCAGCTACTACGCAGTCGATGCTTTATTGAATTCGATACTGGCAGAGAATCCGCTCCATCCTTGCCATCACTTTCGCATCCATCTTTGGGATTACGAACGAGCTGAGAGCGCTTTGAACTCCGCTGCAAATTGTGGAGCAAGTGCTCCCGGAATCGCACACATGTGGCACATGCCCGGTCATATCTATTCGCGACTCAAACGGTATCACGATGCCGTCTGGCAGCAGGAAGCCTCAGCGAGAACCGACCATGCCTATATGATGCGAGATGGTGTGCTACCAGATCAGATTCATAACTTCGCTCATAATAACGAATGGCTGATCCGCAACCTGATTCATATTGGTCGTGCCGATTCGGCACTTGATCTGGCGATGAACATGATCGACCTACCGCGACACCCGAAGCACAATACACTCAATAGGAGCGGCAGTACGAAATATGGCCGTATGCGTCTCATGGGGACGCTTAGTACCTTTCAGATGTGGGACGAAGTTTTGAAACTCGCTGAAACGCGATACCTCGAACCTACTGATGTTGAAACCGAACAATTGAAAAGAAACGTCCTGCTGGCAACCGCAAAGTTCCAAACTAACGACGTCTTAGGTGGTAGCGACATCCTCACGACACTCAAAAAAGACCTCGCTGCCTTAGAGCTCAAAAGAGACGAGGCTGAACAGAAAGCTATCGAGAAGGCAAAGACCGAAAAGAAAGACGAAAAAGGACAGAAGGCAGCTGGTGAACAAGCGAAGCGTAGTTTCGGCTCAAAGATTCGATCGTTAGAAACAGCAGTCAACGAACTCGAAGGACATTTACACTACGCACATCAAGCTTACGCTGATGCAGCGGACTCTTTTGCGAAGGTGAGTTCCTTCAATAAAGGCTGGTTAGCAAGAATTCAACAGCTAGCCGACGACGATAAGAAGGCAATTGAAACAGTCAATAAAGAAGTGTCGGGCAATGAAAATGAAACCGTCCCGCTCGCCTGGAAAGTTCTTGTGCAATGGGAAGCAGACAAGAAAGAGGATGCAAAGAAGACCTTCGAGCAACTCCGCGAAATCTCTTCAGACATCTCGCTGCAAGCTCCTGTCTTTCAACAACTGCAACCAATCGCACTCGAACTCGGTTTCGAAAATGACTGGCGAAAAGAGCGGACAATTCCAGAAGACTTTGGAACACGTCCTTCATTAGACGAACTAGGACCATTCCGCTGGTCACCAAGTGCCGCCCCCGAATTTGCTCTTCTTGATTATCAACAGAAAAAGCATTCTCTCGCTGACTATTCCGGCAAACCAGTGGTCGTCATCTTCTACCTCGGTTACGGCTGTTTACACTGTGCTGAACAATTACAGAAATTCGCCCCCATGGCAAAGAAGTTCGAAGAAGCCGGGATATCATTGATTGCGATCAGTACCGACACTCCCGTTGATCTTAAGATGTCACACGAAAACTACGACAAAGGAGCGTTCCCGTTCCCACTCGTTTCCAACTCTGATCTCGATATCTTCAAAAAGTATCGCTGTTACGACGACTTCGAAGAGGACGAATTGCACGGAACCTTCCTCATCGACGAATCCGGTAAACTCCGCTGGCAAGACATCAGCTACGAACCCTTCATGGAACCCGAGTTCTTACTCAAAGAAGCCCAAAGACTTTTGGAGATCCCAGCCACTCAAAGCACCCCAGCAGAACCAAACGTTACTGCTGCTGAGTGAGATCTGTATGTCCGGTAAAACCAGACGGGACTGAGCAATCTGAAGACCGCTAAACCTGTATTACTTCTCTTCACAAAATTAGGAGTCTACCTGATTCAGGACCACGACTCTTACATCCCGACATCAAACCTACTGCCTCTATGCCAAATTCTCGCTGGCTTCGTGTGCTATGCGTTTGATGACTCCGATTCTGAAGCGATCTCAAATGGCATTGAAGGCACTGAGGCCGAATCCGATCGACGTTTCGATTACGAATTCGCTGGCGTCGAGTCGCTTTCAATTTCGATCGCCAACGACAATGGTACTTTTATGACCCATGTATACATTTCTTCCCCGTTGCATCTGGTCGAACGTGTTGAAACTGCCCTGAATATCGCAGCTAATTACGGTCTTTCAAACAACAGATGGGGCAACGATAAAGGATCGTAGGTCCGGTTTCACCAGACAGAACCGTGGGCTGGGTTGGCGAAGTCAAATGGACTTCCATCATCCGGAAACGCCCTGATGATGATCGACCTAACCCAGAAATGCACATCTCGTGTGAATGCTGGGATACGCAAATTCGTCTAGATCAGCCTACTCTGCTACCTGACTTGGCATATGATGATAATCTGGAACTTCATCTCTTGTCATGCAATTCAAGACGAGTTCGAATCTCCTCAAATGCTTGGTCGAGCGGAACGACTCGACCAGCCTCCATGTCAGCGAGACCTTCAGCAATTGCTTCCCGATCTTGCTGTCGCTTGAGTGCCTGAATCGCACGCTGATGAATCTCGCTATCTACCAGGAAATAGACACGTTGCGTTTCAGTATCTTCACAAGCAACACCTTCAGGGTGCTCTTGCAACGCCACACGCTGTTCTGCAGTTAACTTGACCATGGAAGGATCATACCATGAACCGAGATCGTCTGACTAGCAAAAAATATTTTAGAGTTTTAGTGAAGTCGGCTGGGTTCGTGAAGTCAAATAGAAGATCGGTAGACGCGGTCTTGCATCACTGAACCAAAGCATCCTGCAGGAATTGACTTAATAGCGTTGGTCAAGACGAGCTATTCAAGCGATTGAGTAAATCAATCACTTGTTGATTATCATCAGTCTCGTATGTTTCAACAACTTCAACTGCTGTTGGTGGTCGATATTTTTCTTTTAAATAAACTTCGTACTGTTTGGATGCGTGTGCTTCCTTGTCGAAATTTCTAGTTTTATGAAATAGATGCTTTGGGTTTTCTTGCGCATTCCGGTCTTCTCTTTTGAGATACCGTTCAACAAATGTCTTGAAGTCCGGCTTCCAGTGTACAAAATAGTATTCGAATTCCAGATGGCTGAACTGACTGAAAGCGGAGTAAACTTGCTCACGTATCTTCGATTGAGAATAAATCCAACCTTCCAGAACGGCAACCTTGGGAAAGCTGTTTCGTGCAAACCAATCACGATGATGAAGGCGTATAAGCCGGTCCACGTCGGCTGAAAGATAAAGCTCTTTCCATTTTTCCGGACACCCAATTTCCGATTTGAGTTCGGGGCAATTTAACACATCGAAGACTCTTCCCATAATTTCAATGTCACTCTCCATGATTGGAGCAACATCACGTTTTCTTAGCTCTCCAACAAGATGACTTTTCCCCGAGTGAGAGGCTCCTGTCAGGAACACGATTTTGGATTTCACTACAAACTCCTAGATGCCCTTTCAGCGAATATGGGTTACCAGACGGAAATCAATCAGGCTTTCTTGACGAATTCGGATTTCAATTGCATCGCGCCGAAACCATCAATCTTGCAATCGATGTCGTGGTCTCCTTCAATTAACCGGATATTTTTGACCTTTGTACCTGTCTTCAAAACTGATGACGCCCCTTTCACCTTGAGATCTTTGATCACCAACACTGCGTCGCCGTTATTTAATACCGTCCCGTTCGCATCTTTCCAGACACGAACTTCTTCCGAAGCCTCTTTTTCTTTGCGAGTCCATTCATGGGCACATTCAGGACAGACGAGTAGGTTGCGGTCTTCGTAGGTATATTCCGATTGGCATTCGGGGCAAGGGGGTAAAGTTGTCATTTCATTCTTCTCCGATCTTCGCGAACGTAGGTGGTCCTGCTATTCGAGGCAGATAAGCGACGTAGGGGCCGCACAGCGAGCGGACTCTACCTTTCAGCTGATTGTATCATGCACATTCATGTGCGTGGTGTCCCATCCGGTTGACGCATTGGGTAAAGTGTCAAAGACGAAGAGCATCCAGAATCAGAGATTGCAGCCATGACGGTATGCGAAAGTGAATGTTCGAAAGCCCATGTATCGCCACAATGAAATCCGATGTTGAATTCACGTAAGTAGCAAGCATCAAGCTCCTGTTTGGCAGTGATAGATAGTTCGTTGATCGCATCGACGATCAGCAGGATGTCCCTCTCCGCACCAGTTTGATTCGATTCCCTATCTTGTTGGTCAGACTCGAAAATTGCGTGAAAGTCACCGTCATCACCGTTCGTGTAGTGGAGCGCGTAACATTGCGACGAAAGTTCTTGATGTAATGTGTCAAATGACGTTTTGGATTTAAGATCGAAGTCAGTGTTCGCGTATTCAGATTCGATCATTGTGGTTGAGAAGCTTTTGCATGAGCTGAATACGTGGAATATCCAAATGTAGGAATTGAGCGCACCAAGCAAGCCGGTCTCTCTCTTCCCACATTTTACAGTCGTTTCGCTGCACAGAGAAAGGCGAAGATCAGGAAATTAAGTTAAATCTTCGATCATACAGACTATGAGTGAACCGCTCTCATCAATCTCACTTTCGCTAAAACAAAACTCTTTGCCCTAAGAGTCGGATGACTCTGCCATTGGAGGCAAGCTCTCTTCGTCCAGGCTTTGCCGTGGTCCCATGATTTGTTCTAGCTGATCGCGGTCGACGATTTCGTTTTCCATGAGAGCGAGCACAAGTTGTTCGAGGACGTCTCGGTTCTCGTCAAGAGTCGTTCTCGCTAGGCCTTCGGCTTGTAGCATGACGGCTCGCATTTCCTGATCGATTAGGGCAGCGGTTTGGTCGCTGTACTTGCGTTGCTCGTGCATCTC
This sequence comes from Planctomicrobium sp., assembly GCA_018659505.1. Taxonomy (GTDB): domain Bacteria; phylum Planctomycetota; class Planctomycetia; order Planctomycetales; family Planctomycetaceae; genus Thalassoglobus. Next base: position 4,551 of record JABJMI010000556.1, on the reverse strand, counting down.
TTTGCCGAGGAAAGGATGTTCATCGCTGTCACGGTAAGCGACTGGACCAATTTTATCGCTCATCCCCCAGGCACTGACCATGCGTCGGGCGATTTGTGACGAGCGTTTTAAGTCGTCTTCCGCACCGGCTGAGTATTCGTCGAAGATCATCTTCTCCGCTGTGCGACCGCCGAGCATCATGGCGAGTTGTTGTCGCAGACGAGTCTCACCCATGTGGAAGCGTTCTTCCTCCGGCACGAATTGAGTCACCCCTAAAGCGCGACCACGAGGCACGATTGTCACCTTGTGAACGGGATCAACTTCGGGAAGTTTCCAGCCTAAGATCGCATGACCTGCTTCGTGGTAGGCAGTCATACGACGTTCTTTTTCGTTCATGACGTCTTCACGAGGAACACCCATCATGATTTTATCGCGAGCAGAATCGAAGTCTTCCATTTCGACTTCTGTTTTCCCTTCGCGGGCAGCGTGCAAAGCCGCTTCGTTAACGAGATTCTTTAATTCAGCTCCCGAGAAACCAATCGATCCATTGGCAACTTCTTCGAGTTTGACGTTCTCTGAGAGTTTCACTTTTCGAGCATGAACTTTCAAAATCCCGACGCGACCTTCTCGACTCGGTCGATCAACCGCAACATGTCGATCAAATCGTCCCGGACGAAGTAACGCCGGATCGAGAACGTCAGGACGGTTGGTCGCTGCGACGACGATCACAGCAGCGTTCGATTCGAAGCCATCCATCTCGCTGAGAATTTGATTCAATGTCTGTTCACGTTCATCATGTCCACCGCCGACGCCTGCTCCACGGACACGACCGACAGCGTCAATCTCATCAATGAAGAGAATACAAGGAGCACTCTCTTTGGCAGTCTTGAACATGTCTCGCACACGGCTGGCACCAACACCAACAAACATCTGAATGAATTCAGAACCGTTGATGCTATAGAACGGAACACCCGCTTCACCTGCAACAGCACGAGCAACTAATGTTTTCCCCGTTCCCGGTGGTCCCATCAGTAGGACACCTTTCGGAATCTCCGCACCGAGTCGTTGAAACTTTGAGGGCTCTTTCAGGAATTCGACGACCTCTTGAAGTTCTTGTTTCGCATGGTCCATACCTGCGACATCATCGAAAGTCGTTTGTGTTTCACTTGGAGTAAAGCGTTTCGCCTGACTCTTCGTGAAGTTGCCAAACATCCCTCCCGATCCCATTGGATCAGAAGATCGTCGCATCGCGAAGAACAGGAAGCCCATGATCAAAATGAACGGCAGCAGATAGATCATCGACTGCAACAGCATGATCGACATATCTTCATTCGCGGAACCGTATTTCACACCATTCTGCTCCAGTCGACGAAGAATGGATTCATCTTCAAGCGGTGGCACATTCGTCACAAAGCGGTCAGCGAGATCAGGAACTTTACGCTTCTCAGACTCTTTCTCGACACCTTGGTTCAAGTCATCAATCGTCTCTTGCATCCCCTTTTGGGCAGTTTCGACGTTCTTCCATTGCCCTTCCAGCTTCAGCCCTTTCATGGAAGCCGCTTTGACATTTCCGGCATTCAATTGAGTCTGGAAGAAGGAATATTCAACCTCGGTTTGATTGGCACTATTGATCGCTTGCCAGCCCCACATGACCAGCAGCAAAAACAGCATGATGAGCAAATAATAGGGAAAACTACTACGACCGCGTGTGGTCGTCTTGGCAGAACCGTCACCTTTTTCGGCTGTTTCTTTCTGCTCCGGGGAATCCGTCATAAGTCAACTCTGATCCGATAAGTCTGGTAAATCATCTTGTACTAAGAAATACACATTACAGCGACGTGCAACCCTACACGACGAAGAGCCTTCTGGCAATTGATTATACCTCCAGAATCAAATCTGGCATGCCCTGAATGCATCATTTCTCAGGTGGTGTACAAGATGTTCGAAATACAAGTGAGTTAATCGTCCCAATAGTTTTTTTCGTTGAGCGATGAATACATAAACAGGTCTACAGAACCTTGCCCCTCGATCCCTAGCCCCTTGCCCAACAGCCGGCCGCGCAACCTGCCCGAAATGGATGAAACGACTCATTCCCCTGCACATTGGTCCCTGAACTCTGGGTATGCACGATGGATTTTACGACGTTGACTGAACGCTGCCAGAATTGGAACGAGAACCTCTCGGTCGATCAGAGCAAAAGGATGATTACTCAGGTCGCACTGACTGGAGGACTCTCACGCAATGGATATTCGTATTCGAATGACGCTCTGCAAAACGCGGTTCCACTCTATGAAGGCAAACCGGTTTTTCTCGACCATGCGACAAATCGTTCTCGACCAGAAGATCGCAGTACACGTGATTTAGTCGGATCCATCGCAAATCCGACATTCAAAAACGGTCGCATCTACGGAGACATCAAAGTTCTCGAAACCGAATCGGGACAAACATTCTTAAAGCTGCTGGAACTCGAAACCCCAGGCGTCGGCATGTCACATGTCGTCAAAGCAAAACGCTCTGTTGATGGTACGATTGTCGAAGAGATCGCCGACGTGATTTCCGTCGACGCCGTCGTCAATCCAGCCACAACGTCAACCTTCAAAGAATCCGTCAATTCGATAGACGAGATTGACGAACAGCGAATCGAATCGATCCGCCTGTTGAACGAACAAGTCAGCCAACTTGAGACCGAACAACAGTCGCTGCTCTCCGAGAATCAACAACTCAAAGACCAACTTGCAGCGATGCTCAACAAGGGTCGCGTCCACAAGCTGATCAATCAATTCAGCCTGCCCGATCAAGCAGTCACAGACTTCTTCGTTCAGCAACTCGAATCAACATCCGACGCAGCCATCCAGGAACAAATGATTCAAGACCGCCTCGCCATTATCTCAGCCACCGGCGAACGAACCCCCGTTGTTCACAGTCAGGAACGGACCTCGCATTCAAACGCTCCCAGTACTGACGACCTATTCATTAGTTCCTTCCGCAGGAAATAAACGCTCATCCTGGCAAGTCTCCGCTCTTCAAATAGCGAGACACAAAGTGTTGGAAATTAGTGAGCAAAGCGAACCGCTGTCCCTTCTCCCCCATCATCGATTATCAACTTCGAATGCGACTTCATCATGGGGGAGAAGGTTAGGATGAGGGGGAGATCCAGCAGGTCTTGATTCGTCACGATAATAGAATATTCGCTCAGCGCATTGCCGTAATTTAGCTTTACACAACAAACTTCAAAGGAAAAACTATGAACAAACTCCGCTTCCGCTCTGGTCAAGTTCAACTTCGCAAAGTTCGTGTCAATTCGAACACGACGATTGAAGCTGGCGACCTCGTCTGGCTCGATGGCAACGTCGCACGACCCGCCGCCGACTTCGCCTGGGATACTGACTTGGAGACAACTCAAGCTGACTTCGCTGCGAAATTCCTAGGGATTGCTCATCAACCCTCAGGCGTTGGTGATTCACTTCCGATCTCTGTCGACATCAGCCCCGACAGCGTCTACGAATTCGATTGCAGCCCCGGAACTTATGAACTCGGTCAACCTGTTGGACTCGACGAAAACCTCTCCAGTTTGATGAATCAACAATGCGAAGGCGCATTGGCTGAGAACTCAATCGCCCGCTCCGCAGAATTCACCAACGGAACCGTCTCAACAATTCGCATCACACTCGCTTCCGCCTTCAATACCTCCAGCACAAATGTCAACGCCGCACTTGCTTAGTGGCTCGCGTTGAGAATCCCTTAAACGTTTCTCAACGCTAAACGATAAACGCTCAACGAATCAACTCCCACACTCCACCGAGGTCTCTATGTACCGAACTCCCATAAAAACTCTTATCGAATCCCACGGCGCCGCTGGCTTCTATCACAAAATTGTTGATCTACTCAACGAAAAGAAACTGACTCCCGACGACTTTTCATATCGAGAACTCGCCGACGCTTGCGGAGTCCTTTCGCAACTTCGCTCGCTGCAAGAATCGAGTCAATCACTTGATCATGCACTCGCTTCACCCGGTGCATTGAATCACCTTTTGCAAGAATCAAACCCCGGCGTTAGCAGCCATCTCTTCCAGGTGGTGACAGGTGAATTGATCGGTCGCAAAGTGATCGAAGGCTACGCCGATGATTCTGGCTTCATCGGAGACAAACTTGTCACCGTGATCCCCAGCAGTTTGCGGAACACACGTATCGCAGGCTTCCGTGCTTTGGCAGGACCGACTGAAGTCGCTGAGGGGCATTCATACGAAGAGTCGACCTTCGAAGAGAAGTTCGTCACTTCGCAAGAATCGAAACAAGGTCGCATTCTCAGCATCAACGAAGAGTTGATCGCCTTCGATCAAACCGGAGAAATCAATCGCCGGGCAATGGCTCTCGGCTATTACTTGCGACAAGAACGAGAACGCACAATCGTGCGAGCCGTCACCGATGCCGATTCCGCTGCCGGCAAGTACGTCTATCGACCATCTGGAAGTGGTCAGGCTCTTTACGCCACCGATGGTGCCAACCGCAACTTCGTCGGTGACTCGAACACGACCTCACCCGACTTCGATGCAGCGATCCCATTGGTCGACT
>JABJMI010000455.1 GCA_018659505.1 Planctomicrobium sp. | reverse complement strand
TCGTCTTCAAAATCAATCAGAAGAACGGCAAACTGACACCGACTGGGACCAAGTTAAACATCCCCTCACCGGTCAACGTGAGAATGCTTCCGATCAAGTAATAATAATCTGTTTAGCCGACCACATACTTGTGGTCGGCTAAACATTGCCTCATTAACTTTCCACTACCGGCTCTGGTGACGAAGACTCTTTATTGAGAGACCATTTGAGCAACGGCGGTGTCACCATTGTCGTCAGGATCACCATCACGATGATCGCAGAATAGGTGTCGTCGCTGACAATTCGATCACCTTTAATCTTCAATGCCAGTCCAACATTGGCGAAGATCAAACCGACTTCGCCACGTGGGATCATTCCCAAACCAACTGCCAGTTTGTTGAGGTTTTTCTCCATAACACCTAGCGAGCAAACCTGCTTTCCGATCACCGCTGCGACGGTAATTGCTCCTGCAAGCAACCAAACACTTGGGTTCGCGAAACTTTGCAGGCTGACCATGATGCCCATTTGCACGAAGAAGATAGGAACCAAAAGTGTCGTCAGCGGTCCGAGTGCTTCTTCGAGTTCGACATGCTCTTTCTTGCCCAACTCTTGATAGTGGGCATGTTCTAGAATCAGACCAGCTGCAAATGCTCCGACAATCGGTGCTAAGCCGACAAGGTTGGCAAGGTATGCGAGTCCAAAGCAAATCACGAGGCTTGTCGAGACGAGCAGTCCCTGACCGCGTAAGAAACTCGCCATCTTGAATAACGGTTTCACAAAGATCCGTCCCCCTAAAACAACAGCTGCAACGAGAAATCCAACCGCTTTCAAGACAATAATAGAAAGCTTCGCCATGCTAAAAGCTTCGCCTTGATCGAGACTCGTAATAATTCCGGTGACGATTGTCAGAATGATCAGACCTAAAACATCATCAATGACTGCCGCACCAAGAATGAGTTGAGATTCTCGTTGTTTCGAGCGTCCTAAATCTTTCAACACTCTTGCTGTGATCCCCACACTGGTCGCACACAACGTCGCTCCCAAGAAGAGCCAAACAGCCCAGTGGTGATCGGAAAGAAACATCCATCCGCAACCAATTCCAAGCAATAAAGGAGCCACAACACCTAAAATGGCGACCAATAACGAAGAAACGCCGACTTTCATCATGTCGCCGACATTTTATTCAAGTCCAACTTCGAACAGTAATAGAACGACGCCGATCTCAGCGAGCATCTTAAGCGCTGCCCCGGTGCTGTACACATTCCCAACACTCCCCTCGGCAGGAGCCTTCAAGAAGGCAAGACCATCCCAGGGTTCGATCCCTGGGATCATGCCTGTGATGAGCAGCATATTCCCGAGCAAAATCCCGACGCTTAATTCTCCCAGAACAGCTGGCATTCCAACACGTTCAAAGAGATCACCAATAATTTTGGCAAGTAATAGAATCATTACGATGGCAGCAAACAATGGGGCGGCTACATTCTCGTGACCGCCGGCATGACCTTCTTCATGCTCACCATGCTCATCGCCGTGTTCCTCTGAATGGTCACCATCGTGACCTTCGTCGTGTTTTTTCTCTTTGGCTTTCGCTTCTGTCGCCTCTCCAGGTAGGGCTGCTTCCTCATTGGGCGTCGCTTCTTGAGACGTTTCCTGTCCTGAAACCGTTGCTGGACCGAAGAGGTCGGAACAGAATGGCGCGACAAGGACTAACGCCGTAATAAGCACCCATTTCGGGATAGATTTCTCTCTACGGCTTGCCAATTCAGCGAGGCTTCTTCTCTTCTTCGGTCGTGAGCGGAACAAGGAATCGCTCCTGTAGTTGTTTGGCTTACTTCAACGTAAGCATGATGAATATTGGGTGTTGATTTAATACAAACTGAGTCGCTGCATGTTACCCAGCTTATCAGTTGACTGCTTTTCGCAAGCCTGCATTGCAGCGAATTCGAGATTCGCGATATGATCGGAACCTTAGCAGGTATCAGAACTAAGGCAATATCGAGTCTCGCGGTTTAGTTTTCGAGAATCGATATAATTCGCTGTTGATGGAGTCTAGTTCGACTTTCGCTGACGACCAGAGAGAATGTACTGATGGATCAAAAATACTCTCCG
>JABJMI010000759.1 GCA_018659505.1 Planctomicrobium sp. | reverse complement strand
TACGTGCCATTCGTCGGCAACACCGGTGCGTTTTTTTTGTTATCTGCCCAGTTGCATTGCGACGAACGCAACGAAATTGGACGCGATGATCACTCCACCATCGTGCAATGGTCCCCATTCTATTACAGGGCCGTCAAAAAGCGGATCGGTTTGTGAGCACTGCAGAAAGAATCCGTGATCCATTCCGTCGTGCGAAATGTTGACAGAATCTTCAGGCAGAGAATCAGGGCGTAGCCGAAGCGTTGCAATGACGGCATCCATCCATTGGGGTGGGTTGTCTGGAGCAGTTGGCTGTGACAATCCATAAACTTCGAACACCGTGGACAGCGACGCACCAAAACGGCTGAGAAATAGCCGGTAGCTCGGTGTAAACAAAAGGCCGAGCTTTTGTTCTGCTGCGGCAATCGATGCTTCGGCGGCGGGGCCGCTACTGAAGGCGTCCGCGAGAAGATCATCAAGCTGCGTATTAACGTCGTCCATAGGTCTGACAGATAACAAGTAATTCGACGGAATTGAATTCCGTATAACATTTCAAGCATTCGGTATAACGTCTACACCAATTTTTCTTTGATTAAATTTTACGATGCTGTAATCAAGGAGAATGTCACAAAAACTGAGATTATGTGCGTGACACCTCGCCTAACGACCTTGTAGAAAACCTTTGAGATAAAGTGTTATACCGAATGAATTACGGAACGTTGTCGGTTGATTTATCAATATTCAATTTGTTCCATATAGGTCTCAAATACATGAGTTAATTTCTTACCGTTCCGATTGTGCCTTGTACTCACGTTCCCGCTCCCCAAGGAAGACCTGCCGGGGTCGTTGGATGCGTTGGTCTTTGTCTTCGAGGGATTCTGCCCATTGGGCGAGCCAGCCTACTGTTCTGGGGATGGCGAACATGACGGGGAACATGGCGACTGGTAGTCCGATTGCCTGATAGATCAAGCCGGAATAGAAGTCGACGTTGGGGTAGAGTTTTCGTTTGACGAAGTATTCATCTTCGAGGGCGATTTTTTCCAATTCGAGAGCAACGTCCAAGAGTGGGTTGCGACCGGTCACTTCGAAGACTTCGTCGGCACATTTCTTGATGATTCTCGCGCGGGGATCGTAGTTCTTATAGACACGATGACCGAAGCCCATGAGTCGCTGTTCGCCGTTTTTGCATTTCTCAACATAGCTGGCGACGTTACTGACGTCCCCAATTTCAGCCAGCATTTTCAGAACCGCTTCGTTGGCTCCACCGTGTAATGGACCATACAACGCTGCTGCTGCCCCTGCCCAAGCGGAGTAGGGATCGGCTTCTGAGGAGCCAATCGCCCGCATGACACTCGCTGAACAGTTCTGCTCATGGTCTGCGTGAAGAGTAAATAAGACGTCCAAAGCTTTGACGATTGCTGGGTCAGCGTGATAATCGTTGCCAACCATGCCAAACATCATGGAGAGAAAGTTCTCGGTGTAGCTGAGCTTGTTGTTGGGAAAGACGTAAGGATGTCCCTGTGAATGACGAAATGTGAACGCTGCAATCGTGGGAACTTTTGCAATCAAGCGTTCGATTTGCAGCTTTCGATTCTCTGCACAACGAACTTTTTTCGCTTCGGGATAGAATGTTGAGAGGGCAGCAACAGTACTGATCATCATTCCCATTGGATGGGCATCGTAACGGAACGACTCCATTTGCCGCTTAATGTTTTCATGAATGACAGTGTGATGATTAATTGACTCTTGCCAGTTGGATAACTGATCCGCATCGGGCAACTCACCATTCAACAATAAGTAGACAACCTCGGTGAAAGAACTTTTCTCCGCGAGTTGTTCGATGGGATAGCCGCGATATTCCAGAATTCCTTTTTCGCCATCGATATAGGTGACCTGACTTTTGCAGGAAGCTGTGTTTGAATAGCCGGGATCGTAAGTCATCATCCCGAAGTCGGATTCATTAACTTTGATTTTCCTTAAATCAATGGCACGAATCGTTTCGTTTTCAATTGAAACTTCGTAAGTCTTCCCGGTTCTGTTATCGGTGATCGTCAGGGTCTCAGGCATAATTTTGCTTAATTCTGTTTGGTTGCACTACTTAATTACACTGCTTAATTTCTCAGCGGGAAGATTGCATCATGGCATAGAAACTAATGAGCTCAAGTCAGTCGACAAAAATTCTTGTAGACAAATCATTCATCTTTAGAGGTTCGAACAATTCTTTATTCTACAGATGAGGACTATTGAAGCAAACTCCGCTGCACAACCTCTTTGGCTTTATCAAAATATGGTTGCCACAAAATTTCGGGACGCCCGTATTTTAAGCAATCTCGCACTTTTTGCAGCGTGTTCCTTGCCATATGGGGGCAACGGTTGCAGGCACAGGTCTCGCCTGTGTCGGTCAGGATGCCTGGGACCGGAACAAACTCATGCTGCGGGGCTGCGGCTTCCAAGGGGTGAATCATATTCGCTTCGGTAGCCACCATGAAAGTTTTCGGTTCTTCAATTGAAGTAACATACTTCCGCATGTTTTCCGTCCCTCCGGTGAAGTCAGCGACTTCGAGAATGTTTTGAGGGCACTCTGGGTGTGCGATGACGATCGATTCAGGATTGTTTTTCTTAGCCCGAAGGAGGTCTTGCAGGCTAAAGACCTCATGTACCATACATGCTCCCGGCCACAGGATCATATCCCGACCGGTGACTTCAATGAGATAACGTCCGAGATGTTGATCGGGAACAAACAGAATCTCCTTATCTTTAGGGACTCGCTCTTCAACGATTTCTCTCGCGTTTCCGCTGGTGACGATCCAGTCACACAAGCTTTTGACCGCTGCCGATGTGTTAATATAGGCAACAGTGACGAAATCATGTCCTTTTTCTCGCAACTCCTGTTGATACGCTGCAAGTTTATCTGCCGGGCAACTATCAGAAAGAGAGCACCCAGCCAGCATATCTGGAAGAAGAACAGTTTTCTCTGGATTCAACATCTTGGCAGTTTCAGCCATGAAGTGAACACCGGAAAAAACAATCGTAGATGTTTCGACTCGAGCAGCATCACGGGCGAGTTGCAGCGAATCGCCACTGTAGTCAGCGATGTCTTGAATCTCCCCATCAACATAGTAATGAGCGAGAATCGTCGCATCTTTCTTAACCTTGAGGCGATCAATTTCATCCATTAAGTCTAATGGATCTTCATAAATGGCAGGTTCTTCTCCCATTACTGGCAACAGGTTGTTTTCTCGCATGATGGACCTCTTTGTCTTTAAATCTTAATGGCGTTGACCAAGTCATTACGAATTCAAATCGTGAACGAGTCTTCCACAACCGAACGTCTTTAGAATGAAAATCACAATCTTAGTAGCTGTTTGCAATTGATTATAGAAGAATACGAACGAACTACGCGAGTGCTCGGAATAAGAAGTCATGATCTATCGACAAATAAAAAACACCTCCTGTTTCGAAACAGGAGGTGCTCATGAAAAATCGATGGTTTCATTATCGTCGAGAATTATTCGTAGTATGAATCGCTCGCTAATTGAACTTTGCTTTGTGGCATGCTGCGTTTCGCGATTTGTACTTTCTGATTGATATCAACCATTTGAACCAGTGCTTCTCCAGCTGACTTAAGGCTCGGATCCTGGTCCAGTGCTTTGCTGTAAAGTTCAATCGAGCGATCAGTCTCTCCACGCTGAGAATGAATAAAGCCAAGGTTTGCGTTTGCTTCGGCATCAGTCATGACTGTGCGATAAACAGTGTAGCACTCTTCCATCTTGCCTTGATAACCAACCGCCATCGCTAAGTTGCTAACATTGCGTTTATTCGATGGGTTGATATTCAACGAGTCACGCAAGAATTGCTCAGCGAGTTCGAAGTCACCTTGCTGAATGTGTGCATACCCGATATCGCCTGTGATCTCTGCGCTGTTTGGATCAAGAGCATCTGCTTCCATGAGATAAGTGATACCCTCACTAATTTCCCCCATGCGTAATTTAGTCACTCCAATTCGATGGCAGACTGAAGCATTGGCAGAATCAGCCTGGTACATTGCCTCATAAGTTTGCAATGCCGCTCCAAGGTTGCCTTCTTGTTCATGCGCCCGAGCGATGCTGAATTGAACGCTCGGCTTGTTCTGCACACTATTGGAAGCGAGACCGAATGCTGATCCATTTGAGGCACACCCATTTGCAAATAGTGTTGCGAAACAGATCGCGAATGTAAGAACTTGAATTTTCATGATGACATCCCTGAATTCACACTTCATCCTTGAAGTAATCTGAAACGCTTGCCCGAGTTTTGAAAAGTCCAAAACCTAGGACGGTGATTGACTCGGCTCTGTCATTGAAACAGTCCCTGACCAGCATTTACGCCGGTCAAAGTGTTTTTGTATGTTTCACCCATGATGGAGAGGATTAAAAACCTCCGCCGCCGCCACCACCAGCTCCACCGCCGCCAACTCCCATACCTTGGTTATAGGCACCTTGAGCTTGGAAGCCGGTGTAGCCCGGAGTCAGTGCCGGTGAAACAACGACGCGGTCATGGGCATCGTAGACACCCATCTGGTTCAGGGCCTGAACCACAAACGCTTGTCGTTGTGCATCAAGTTCTTCGTCATTGTTGACGGCATACTTGAAGCGAGAATCAGGATCGATACTCATGGAAGAGCGTTCGATAAGTATCGGGAATGGTGTTGCCGCTGCACGAGCAGCAATTTCTTTCAGATGGTCTTTGCCAGCCAAGTTCAAATTGACAGTGTTTCCATTCCATTCGTGTTCGTGTACCACGAAGTCT
>JABJMI010000219.1 GCA_018659505.1 Planctomicrobium sp. | reverse complement strand
GTGATCCAGCAGTTGCAGCTGCCAAGGCTGGTAAACATCTTCTCGTTGAGAAGCCGCTCGAGATCACACTCGAACGCTGTGATGACATTATCAATGCTTGTAAAGAATCGGACGTCAAGCTTGGCGCGATTCTGCCTTCCCGCTTCAGCCAGGCGAATATGGCACTCAAGCAAGCAATCGAAGAAGGTCGCTTCGGGAAGCTGACCTTAGGTGATACTTTCGTAAAGTGGTGGCGTTCACAGGAATATTACGACAGCGGCGGATGGAGAGGAACCTGGAAACTCGATGGCGGTGGAGCGTTCATGAACCAAGCGATTCATAATGTTGATCTGCTTCACTGGTTCATGGGTGATGTCGAAAACGTGGTCGGCATGACTTCCACAATCGCTCACGAACGCATTGAAGTCGAAGACGTCGGAGCAGCGACTGTTAAATTCAAGAACGGTGCATTGGGAAACCTGGAAGCAACGACCTGTGCTTATCCTGGATTACTCAAGAAAACTGAAATCCATGGAACAACTGGTTCTGCGATCATCGAGCAAGATTCCATTCTTCTCTGGGATTTTGAAGAGAAACGTCCTGAGGACGAACAGCTTCTCAAAGAGTGCGGTCCCGGTACTGGTGCAACTGGAGGAGCTGCCGATCCGAAAGCGATCTCATTTGTCGGTCATCAAAAACAGTTCGAAGATTTTGTCGCAGCCATCAACGAAGGTCGAGAACCAATGATCGATGGCTTCGAAGGCAGAAAAAGCGTCGAATTGATTCTCGCAATCTACCAATCCTCATGGGAAGGCAAGCGCATCGATCTTCCACTTCAACAAGATCCGCAGCGACCAGAATAAGATCTGTCGCTGTACGATTACACATGGGAAGGCTCATCACTTGGTGAGCCTTCAATTTTACTAATGCTAGTCATGACTCTCGACGTCGATCAGTCGCTGCTCATTGAAGATGTGCAGCTACGATTAACGAGCGCCGATGCACGACAGATTATATTCACGATGACAAAGTTATCAGGCGGACGTGAAACCAATGTCGTCATGCAAAGACACCAGATCGTGGTCGTCTGCTACAATGTTCGCTTCCAGATGATCTCGGTCGAGGGTCAAACTGCGAGATTGGTTTTGGAACCACCGGAGAATATACAAATTCAGAAATTGTAAGAATATTACCGATAATAGAGCAGTGATCATTCGGACAATAAGTTCGGTTGTCACCCGTTTAGCTGCCCACTTCAAGTGGGCAACCCAACGTGCTTCCGAATAAGAACAATCGTGCCACGAAATCTGTGCGGACTTTCACACAAAAATGTACTTGGAATGCCATTTTACTCAGCACCAAGATCGCGAACCAACCAAGCATCCAATACTACTTCGGTCTCATCAGCAGCCAAGCATTCCATCAGGACTTTCTGCACACCGGAAAAGATGTCGCCTTCGTATTGAATCTCCTGATTCTTAAGGCTGTTTTCTATCCACTTCACTACGTCTCGAACTGGAATATCTGTCCAAACACCATCTGGTGGATCGGTTACTTTCCGTTTCATGAGCAATTCACTTAGGTCCGCACGAGTCAATCTGACACCAAATTCTTTCTGGCAGCGAAACATCATATCTAAGGCGTCTGTTCCCATAGTTCTTTATAGTTAAACTTGGTCCATTGGTGGTTGTCCAACTCGTTCGGTTCGTAAATTTAAATTCTGTGAATTAACTTACGGAAATAGTGAAGTGCAGCGATATCATTGTTTCCAATAATCGCACTTTTCACAATTCCACATAGCATGGGGAACTTCATGCTGATGAGTGTTGTTCGGTTTCGCTTATAAAGTCTCGCGAGAATTCATGTCTGTTGCTTTTCAAAACTCTCCACACGTCGCCTTGCAGGCGCTTGATGAACTTTGGTTTCAAGTTTCTGGTACGCTTTGCAATCTGGAATGCACGCACTGCTTTATTAGTTGTAGCCCTAATAATGATTCATTTGGGTTTCTTTCGCTGGAGACCGTTTGCAGGTCTCTGGAAGAATCCGTCCGTTTAGGAGTAAAAGAATATTACTTCACAGGTGGCGAGCCGTTCCTAAACAAAGAAATGGTTCCGATTCTAGAAGAGACTTTGCAATACGGACCAGCGACTGTGCTAACAAACGGAACCGTATTGAAAGATGAATGGCTGAAGCGACTACGAGACGCCGAAGACCGAAGTGGATACACACTCGAGTTCCGAGTTTCCATTGATGGTCCAACTCCTGAAATCAACGATCCTATCCGAGGAGAACGAACTTTCGAGCGGGCGATGATTGGAGTCGAAAAACTGGTCAAAGCCGGTTTTCTTCCGATCATCACGATGACCAGAACTTGGAGCGATGAAGAGGACCAACGAGTTCTCTCGGAGTTCCAGAGGGTTCTTGCAAAACATGGAAATGATCGTCCGAGATTGAAAATTCTACCTCGACTTAAGATCGGTGCTGAAGCGGAAAGATCAGAAGGATACAACCAAACTGAACGTGTCACCAAAGAGATGATGGTCGACTACGACGAATCTCAACTCGTTTGCAGCCACAGCAGAATTGTCTCTGATCGAGGCGTACATGTTTGTCCGATTCTCTTGGAAGCTCCGGACTCACTTTTGGGGGATTCATTAGCTGAGTCGCTGCTACCATTCTCATTGAATCACGGAGCCTGCTTTACTTGCTATCTATACGGCTCAATCTGTACGAATCCTTCTTCGAGCAAGAAGGAATAGTGGGACTCCAAGACTCAATTTGAGTAAATGAAATCTGAAATGGCAATAGGTCAGCGTCAATGAAATTCGCTTTTTTTGGTGGTATCTACAACAACTATCTCGCTCTTGAGTCTGCTATCAAAGATTCGCAGAAGAGAGGAGTAGAACAACTCTATTGCTTGGGCGATATCGGTGCATTTGGTCCACATCCCGATCGTGTATTTCCGTTACTTAATCAACACCAGGTGCAAGTTGTTCAGGGAAATTATGACAACAGCATTGGAAATGACCTCAACGATTGTCAGTGTGGTTACACAGATCCCAAAGACAATCATTTCGCCCAAATCAGCTACGAATACACCTACGAAAAAACCAGCTCCCAGAACCGCGCCTGGCTAAAAGAACTTCCTACCGAAATTCGATTCGAACTGATGGGTAAGCGATTTCTGTTGTGCCACGGGAGTCCGCGTAAGACGAACGAGTTCTTGTGGGAGTCGACGACCAGCACTCATTTCCTGAAGAAGCAGGCAGATGATTTTGGTGCAGATATCATCCTAGGGACGCATACCGGATTGCACTGGAAACGAAACCTTTCGGAGGGGCAACAATACATCAATGTCGGTGTGCTAGGACGCCCAGAAAACGACGGGACGAAGAATGTCTGGTACACTCTCGTGACGATTGAGCAAGATCGAGTCGATGTCGAATTTATTCCTCTTGAGTACGATCATCAACGACTCGCCAAAGAGATGCAAAGCGAAAAACTTCCTGAAGAGTTCGTTGAAACCATTCTGACCGGATGGTGGACAACTTGCCTGGAAGTCTTGCCCGGACGAGAGCGGCGGGTGGGGAAGTTTTAAAAGGTTGCAGAGTAGTACCTGGAGGCTCAGTCTTGCGAAATGCTTTCCCTCACACTGATTTCAATCCGGTTCTACTGAAAAATGGACGAGAGTGAGTTCCTAAAAAATGTATCAGCACAAAGGAAAGAATAAACGTAACTGCTCAAAGCTTGAAACTTCTGGCTAACCACGTAACACACAAATGACACGAAAAACACAGCTACTGACTGATTTGGCTAAACTCATCATCTTGTCTATCTCATCCCGGAAATATAGACAGGATTGACATGATGAACAGAATAAATATTGCGGTTGGATCCACAGATTCAACAATCTTCTTTTGACTTAACCCAACTCAAGATTTGCTCGTTAATCACTTGAATCCACATATATCATTTCCCCACTGTGAGCAAATTATCCTGTAAATCATGTTCATCCTGTCTAAACTTTTTTGAGAGCTTAATAGATAGGGTTTTGCATCGAGTCCGTCTTCCCAATGCTCGCTGACCACAAGCGAGTCAGTGCTTATTCCTTTCGTGTTATTCGTTTATTTCGTGGTTCTTAAGCTTTCTCTGAATCCAAGTTTATGAGCGTTCACAAATAAAAAACTGATTAAATCAGTTATTTTGAAGTGCTGTTGATCTGTAGACAATCAATTTTGCCCAGCTTCTACCAAGGACACTCTGCTCAATAAAAGCTCCGGAAGTTCTCGGATCAGAATCACTTCGCAATCTGAACACAATAAATCTGTGGCAGCGTGTTTGTAATACTGACCCAGTTTTCGCCGCCATCCTCGCTGATCCAGACTCCGCCTGTGGAGGAACCAAAGACTAATTGGTTTCCAGTTTGGTCGATATCCATTCCGTGCCGAAAGACAATGTCATAACAATGTTCTTGCGGGAGTCCGTTGCGAAGCGATTCAAATGTTTTGCCTCCATCAGAAGTTCGCGTGACGACTAACTGGGCATCAACTGGAACACGGCATTCGTCTTTGACACCGGGAACAAACCACGCTTTGTTTCCATCTTCAGGATATACACAAACGGCAAACCCAAATGCGGAAGGCTCCACGTTTTCAATCTCAGTCCAGGTCTTTGCGCCATCAGTCGAATAAAAAATTCCATTGTGATGTTGTATCCACATCTTGTCAGGATCGCTTAGACATTGCACCAACAAATGAGCATCCTGAGAGTTTTTGTT
>JABJMI010000367.1 GCA_018659505.1 Planctomicrobium sp. | reverse complement strand
AGACAGCTACTCAGCATCCCAGCCTCGGGACGGCTGGGGGGCATATTCAATTACCAAGTCAGCCTCCCAGATGGCTGCACGATGTGCCGCACAGGAATTGAGTGATACCATTACGATTCGCGTTCTTCCAGGTGCAGTCAGAACGGGTGTCGTTGAGTCAGTCATTGCTTCCGGCACAAAAACAGCTGATGTATTCCAGGATTTGGATAAAGCTGGCAAGGTGGTTGCCCCGGAGGCTGTAGCAGATTTTATCACAGGGATTCTTGTGAATACGACCGACGAGATGCTACGTTCGATCCAGGCATGGGATTACAACAACTTAGAGCATCGGACCCTGGTGCAGTCTGCTAAAGATCGAGTCAATCACAGCAGCCAGTAACTGAACACTACGCACTCGGTTGCCAACCGGGAATGCTCTAGTCGCTAACTGATAGTGAGAGTCAAAGATGTGTGACATACGATGGTTGCCATTGTTTCTGCTCGTTTTTGTCGAGTTCGGATGCGGTCCTGCCGAAACTGTACAGGACGCTTCTGAGTCGACAAGCACGACTTCCCAGCCTGCCAGTGCAAGTGACTATCACTTTCTTACTACGAATACTTTAAGTAGTGAAGAGGCCGAAGAGGATCGCAAATCGCTGCCTTACGACGAGATTCAGTTGGAGCGGACTGCATGCTACGGAAGTTGTCCGTCGTATGTTGTCACGTTCAGGCGAGATGGAACTGCTTCATATGTGGGGCGCGATTACGTTGAAAATATTGGCAGATTCTCAGGTCAAATCAGCATCTTCGACTATGGCAAATTATGCCATGCGATTGAGAAGTTCAAACTCCTGCAACTGCAACCAAATTGGTATGATTCAGGGATGGTAGACATTCCATCTACAATCCTTCGCGTCAAAAACAAGCAGACAAAAAATCAAGCCGAGGTTGGTGTCCGCGGTTTGCCTGGACCGATTGAGCTGTGGGTCGTCCAAAGCTCGATTGATAATGTCGCTAGTCAGATCAAGTGGCACGTAGCGAATGACTCCCTACTAAACATTCCCAAAGTAGACAAGCTCATCACAGAGGTGCAACGAATTACTTTGTTGACTTCCAATTCATCAACTCTCAAAGAACGGATCCGCGTTCATGTTGAAGACGCGGCAATGCGTACTCGCTGCATCAAGGTACTCAATGATTTGGAGATCACGAGCGAAGGGTTGGAAATACGTCAGGATGCAGAGATGCGTGCCTTGGATGTCGAGCTTTTAATTCTTGATCATTCCGGTTATGAACACTCGCTCGGAATCTATTGGGAAAATTCAGACAGCGGCACCGTTGTCTATGAAGGCAGCGAATATCAAGTTTCTGCCGGTCTTAAGAGCCTGCGACAATTCATTGCGAAGAACTCTGGATTGCCTGAATTCGGTGGGCTCCAGCCTGACATTCCGATGACGAAGTGATGCGAATAAATTGTGGTCAACTGTAATTCTCAATATTAGCTTAACTCACCACCTATGGCTCCCAGGCTGACGATGGTCATGTTCCTTCATCTTTAGAAACCTGGACTGCTGATCAATAACAGTCGCAAGCTGTAAAGGACTACTAATGTAACGACAACAATCCCCAATCGGAGAACCCAACGTGCTTTCTCGACGTCCTTTAGTGCGATGAGTTGTGTGATCAGGCAAACAAAAGTGACCAGGGCGAGTTTGAAGTAGAGCATTCCTTTGACTGGTCCCCAGTGTCGCAGGAAGTAATCTGCGATGGGGTTCGACTCTCGGAAAGATCCGGTCATCAGCAGCCAGTAGGTCATAAAGAAGTCGATAACATTCACCAGGATGAACATCGACGTTTCCGCCTCCAAGGGTAATTGCCCGAGTAGAAGGCGTTTTGCTCCTGAATCTTGTTCGTCAGTTGGGGACCGCTTACTCATTATTAAACCAATAAGACAGGGATCAGGCTGGTGAAAGAATCCTCGCTTAGCTCACCTTGGCGTGGCTCACAGTTTTGACCCATTCATGGGCCATGAGTTGGCAACCGAAGGGTGATGGGTGAACGCCATCTCTTGCCCAGTGCTCCGGCGGAGCGTATTTAACCGCTTCGTCGAACATTGCTTGGAAGGGGACGAAGATGGCGGAATGCTTTTCTGCCACGCGCTTCGCTGCCGCTCTGTATTCATCAAACATGGGGAACCATTTATCGTCGACGGCTCCACACTTCAGCACAAATGGCTCGCAGATGACGAGTTGGACTTGCGGGAGTGCTTCTTTTGTCCGGGCTAGCAGAGCATCGAAGTCGTTCTCATAGACGGTCACAGTTCCATCGTAATTCCCGCCGAGCATGTGCCAGATGTCATTCACACCAATCAAGATGCTTAGCACATTCGGTTTCATGTCCAGGCAATCTTTGTCCCAACGATCAGCGAGCTGAAAAACTTTGTGTCCGCTAATTCCACGATTAAAGATTTGCAGGTTTGCTTCCGGCAATCCCACTAACATTTGAGAGGCAGCCATCCAAGCATAGCCGTTTCCCAATGCTTTCTGGTTGTTCGGTTCTTCGGCGACATCCCGGCTTCGCCCTGCGTCGGTGATCGAATCCCCTTGGAAGAGAACTGTTGCTCCAGGGGCAAGGACCGAATCGTTGTGTGTTGGCTTCTTTTCGTCAGCGACGACCTGTGCTGCACTCAAAATAGCTGCTCCACTCGCACCCGCAGCGAGGCTTTGCATGAATTTACGCCGATCTGTGACTGCCATCTCTTTTGCCTTCTAAAAGGATTAAAATTCGTCAAGACTTGTTAAGTAGTATGGAGACAATGCCTCAAAGGGTCCAGCATGGAAATGGATTGTCGTTGAGCTCTATAGGAACTGATTTCATAAATCGAATCTTAGACGAACCTTCACGGGAGCTGCATTGTCAGGTATGGGAATATTGCTGAGTCGAAGAGATTCTCTAAAAGAGTGAGGAATCGACTTGATGACCCACTCGTGTCGCGATATAAAACGCCCCGATGGGATCTCCCTGTAGCACACTACCGGTTTGTGCTTGCATAGGGGGCAGACGCCGCTATACTTCGCGGTTTGTCGATCCTGACAGTGCTAGTGTAGCTCAACGGCAGAGCACCGGTTTTGTAAACCGGCGGTTGTGGGTTCAAATCCCTCCACTAGCTTTTGACCTCAGCAGGCGACTTGAGTCACTTGCTCTGGTGTGAGATTGAGGGGGTGTACCCGAGTGGCCAAAGGGGTCAGACTGTAAATCTGATGGCTAAGCCTTCGCAGGTT
>JABJMI010000660.1 GCA_018659505.1 Planctomicrobium sp. | reverse complement strand
CTGCTGATGATCGGTTCTCCCGGAACCGGAAAAACTCTACTCGCGCAACGATTAGGAACAGTTCTGCCGCCTTTATCAGCTGATGAGAGCTTAGAAACAACACGTATTTACAGTGCCGTCGGAAGGTTGGAAGAGGATGAATCGTTGTTGTTGAAGCGACCTTTCCGCTCGCCACATCATACGATCAGCCAAGCGGGATTAGTCGGTGGTGGAAGTGTGCCGACACCGGGTGAGATCAGTCTCGCTCACAATGGCATACTGTTTCTTGACGAACTCCCGGAGTTTAGCCGTAACACGTTGGAAGTGATGCGTCAGCCTCTCGAAGAGTCTCGCGTGACGATTTCTCGTGCAGTTGGAAGTGCCACCTTTCCTGCGAGCCTTATGCTCGTCGCAGCGATGAACCCCTGCCCTTGCGGGTTTCGGGGTGATCCGAAAAGACAATGCAATTGCAGCCAGATGCAAGTCGAGCGATATCTCTCCAAGATTAGTGGTCCATTACTTGATCGCATCGATATCCATATCGAAGTTCCACCAGTTCCGTTTCGTGAACTCTCTGCCAAAACAGAAGGAACTAACAGTGAAACGATGCGCGAACAAGTGATCCATGCCAGAGAGATGCAAAGCAAACGCTTTGTAGACCATGGATCATTGCTGAATGGAACCATGTCTCCCCGCGACATTCGGAAACATTGTCAACTGCATTCCGAAGCTGAATCACTCCTTAAAGTTGCCATGGAAGAGATGGGACTTTCAGCACGAGCGCACGATAAAATCTTGAGAGTCAGTCGGACTATCGCCGATTTGGAATCGGCAGACGTCATCGAAGTGCATCATCTGACAGAAGCGATTAACTACCGAACTCTCGACCGGAACTATTGGACTCAGTGATCGGATGACTGAAGACACATTGCAGCCAGCGGACTACCGGATCATTCTTTTAGGCGCCAGCAACCTCACATTGAGTTTGCCTCGTCTTATCACTTCGCTACGCGCGGGACTACCTGGAAAGGTTGAGATCCTGGCTGCTGCCGGACATGGCAGATCGTACCTGGGTTGGAGCCATGTGATTCATCGAGGACTACCCGGTCTTCAAGACTGCTCGCTATGGGAAACGATCAAGCAGCGACCACCCGCTAAACAGACTTATGCAATGTTCACAGACTTAGGATGTGACCTTTTTTATGGAGCAATGCCTCAACAAATTGTCGACGCTGTCCAGGTCTGTATGACTCGTTTTCAAGAGATGAGTGCGAAGACCATTTATGTTCGCCCGCCATTGGGACCACTCAATAAAATCAGTAACTGGCGTTATTACCTCGTAAAGAATGTTTTCTTCCCTGGTCCGACAATTCCATGGGCAACAATGCAGAGGTATATTCATGAGGTTGAGGCTGGAGCCTCACAAATAGCAACGGAGTTAGATTTTGAAACTGTGATTCCCAAAGACGATTGGTACGGGTTTGATCCGATCCACATCAAGCGAAGTTTTCGCGACATTGCCTGGAGCGAAATACTTTCTCCTTGGGATCTCGATCCTACTCCACCAGTCAGCTCATCTTCTCTTCGTGAAGCATTAAACATCTGGACAAGAAAAGCAGCTGAAGGCACACTCTGGAGAGTCATCAAAAGGCAGCGATCACAACCTGTCATCAAATGGGAAGATGGCTCAACTCTATCGTTGTTTTAAGAAAATTTTCGAGGTGATGTAGGGGAAACTATTGTCGGAAGTGAGTGAGCGAAGCGAACCATTGTCCCTTCTCCCCACATTCGACATTCATTCTCGCAAACGGCTTAGCTGTGGGGAGAAGGTTAGGATGAGGGGACGCATACATCTTCACCGACAACGCTCTAAACAAGTTCATCCTCAGGCAGAATGATTGGCTTCTGTTCGCGGTAGGCTTTCATCCAGAAAAGAAGAACTCCGAAAGGTGCTCCAGCCATAGCGAATTGCATGAGGGTTCGATGGTAGCCATTGAATGTGAAGGCGAATGTTTCACTCGCTGCAATCATGATTCCCCAAAGAGTCATCAAGAATGCGACCATTCGATTTCGTGAGCTGATTAATGAGACAGCGAAGACGATTTCGACAATTCCAGCCGCCGCGAGAGCAAGTTGAACTTGATTCGGTAAGAGTATTCGCTCAAACAAATTCTGTGCACAGAGAGTTACAACCTCAACTGCCTCTCCACCGTTTTGAGATTGATAGAGAAATCCAATGCCGTGTGCCAGAAATGTTGTGGCAGTCGCGAGACGAACAAGACCAACCGCTGAAAGGCAGAACGCGAGCGTCGGCTTGACTCGAGGAGGCCAAAAGTCAACGAGCAGCAACGCAGACGGGACCACCCAGCGAACTGCTTCAATAAACGGTTGCAGAATCGAAGGCAGACTCTGGTCTGCGATCAAGCCACTGACCGCTGAACCTGATTGCCAGACAATCAAAGGAATTAGCAATAACCACATCGGTCGAAATAATGTGATGAATCCCGATCCGACCAGGAGGTAAGCAACATTCTTTTCCATCTGAGCAAATTGTCCAGCTGGTATGTCGTAACCTTGTTGAATAACTTCCAGAAAGGCATAGGAGTTGTGGTGATGTAAGTAGCTCGCTGCATATCCCCAGCACTGAATTGCTACGATGACTCTAAGAGTCGCTTGAACAACACGAATGCCCTTCGGCGAAGGTGTTTCAAATGGGTTTTCTTGTTCAGACATTGAGTTTCAGAAATTATTGCAGTCGACTCAGAGCACCTAAGAAATAAAGACCAATACTCTTCACAGTTACCAACGGATTTGGTCGTAAACCATAAGCAGTTTCGTTCCTCTGGCTGGATTGAGTTGCATCACGTGAGCAATTCTTCCCCTTAGATGATCTGAGAAATTGGGGTGATCGTCTCTATTTTGTGTCTGTGGTCCGAGCTTGATGCAATTATGCAGGATGGCTTTCAAGATATCGTAGTCTTGCCTTGAGACATTCACTTTTTCATTCACGACGACACCGGTGACGCACTGTCGTTGACTGTTGCGGATGATCTTTCTTTTCTTTTTGTT
>JABJMI010000933.1 GCA_018659505.1 Planctomicrobium sp. | reverse complement strand
TGCGAGTTCAGCAAGCTCAACGTCGTTGATATTGAGTTCAGCTTTGTATTGCGTCAGTTCCGGACGAGGGCCGATCAGCACAAGAGCGTCATAGCCAATTTGTCCGGCATAGATATCTGCCCTTAACTGTTTTCCTGCATATTCATTTGCCTTCCGGAACTGAAGAGGCGGATCTAAAAATTTCGGCGAACCAATGATGAGTCGTGAACCATCAAGATGAAACGGGCTGCGTACGTTCTTGAAAGGAAAGTTCAAAGCAACAGCCTCTTGCAGGTCGAAAGCTCCCTCCATACGAAGGTTTTGTCCATCCCAGACTCCGTCACGTATTTTGACTTTGCCGGTCACTTTGTCTAGCTGTACGCCCGCAAAGAGAGAGTTGTTCTCTAATACAGTTTGAACTTCCCAATTCGCTGTGACAGTGTTCGGGTCTTTGGTCCAACCTCGCATATCGGCGCGCAGCTGAACATTCACGTCTCCCTGAAGGTCCATCGCTTTGAAAGTCGTCGCGATGCTGACGGGTAATGCCCTGATGAGATCGTCTTCAAATTTCGCTTTGACGATCATCATATTTCCGAAATACGTGTTCCAGGCAATAGGACCAGTGGCAGGAACTTCAACAAACGTTGGCCAATCCGGGTCGGTTCCTTTGATTTCGAGATATGTTTCTCCATGCCAACCATGAAGAGAGTGAATGTTCAAGCGTTCGCCTGTCCATTCCAGAGAAGCAACAATGTCATTCCACACATAAGGAAATGCAGCTGGTCTGATCGTTCCATCTTTCCACTGGATGCCCTCCATGGTCAGTTGCGTCGGAGTGCCCGGTTTCCAGTTGATGAGCACTTTTTCAACATCCAGCGTTCCAGCTAAATCAAAGTCAGACCACAATGGTTCCAAATGAGGTGAGCTGACAAGAGAAGCCTTCTCTAAGTCGCTGTCGATTGGAATTCGAACAGCTCCGATTTCGAGATTCAGTTTTCCTGGCGATTCCGTCAAATCGAAGGCTCCGTTTGCTGTCAAAACAGAGTGACCATGGCGAGCCTTCAGGTCACTCAACTTCCAGATTTTCTCTTGCGAATTGTCGTAACGAACCTGACCGCTTAAACCTTCTAATTGATATGGGAAATTCACAAAGTTCAGTGTCGAGTTGTGAACGTCAGCAGCGAGTTGCATTTTTAATTGCTGATTCGTTTGCTCGTTCTTAAAGAAACGCCCCACGAAATCGGTCGCCCCCGACAGCCGAAGTGACTTCAAAGTGTCTCGAAATGCCGTTAAATCTTTACGACCAAATGCTTCGATGAATCGATCATCAATCGGGAAGTTATTGACTGAGACAGAGATGTCGAAGTTTTTTCGATTGATTCCCGCACCGAAGTATCCTTTGCATGAAACAGGTTGACGACCCGCTCGACCATTCATTTCAAGAACGAATCTGTCATCCTGATAAGTAATCTGTCCCTGTACATCCTCAACGGGAGATCGAAAATAATCGACGAGAACTCGGCAGTTTCTTGCGGTGAACTTACGCAACTCACCGGACCAAGCTTTGCCAGGTTCTTGAGTGATATCGAAATCGAGGTCGAATGTCCCAGTAGGGCTGATGAGCCGGTAGACTTTGAGGACTTCATCTGGCAGAATCGATAGAATCCATTCATCGATCTGCCATTGAGTTGCCCGCACAACAAAATTACGTGACCACTCATCAGCGGAACGGATCGCTTCTCCATCAATAAAGAGCGAACTTTTGTTATTCGCTGCCCGAAAGTTATCGACCGTGATTCGATCTGGTGCGACCTCAAGTGAGGCACTGATGTCATAAAGTGGAGAAGCACTGATGTCGTAAAGTGGAATAGGCAGAAACAGGTCAGAAACCTGACCATGTTCAATTTTTGTCTTGACGAGGTAATCCAGAGGAGCGTTTTTCTCTGCTTGCCCAACTGAGAAATTCAGATCGAGATCGGCTCGTATGAGTGATTCAGTTTTAGTCGAGGAATGTTGTGGAGAAGTTTTTGTATTTGATGCTGTTTGAACCGGGATTCGATTTTTGGCAATGAACTGTGGTGACTGCTTGATTTGAGCGAGGCGCGTCTCGACTTGTGGAAAGAAATTTCCTGCTTGCTCCAGCAAGGGTTCATCAATCCGAACTTGCCCGGCATGACCAGTGAGACTCCATTCGCCACTGTTCGAATCATAAAGTCCGTCCAGTGAAATGGTCCCCAACGATTCGACAGTCGCTTCTCCTTCTATTTTGTAGCGATTCATTGCTTCAGGAGAAAACGCAAATTCTAGACCACGAGTCGAAATCGTATGCGCCTGACCATTGGCAAGCGATTTCAAGCCGACTTGAACCTGTCCATTCTTTACCACCAGCGACGGTGAGTAATCTTGTTTCGATTCGGCAAGTTGAAAATCGTCCCAGTTCCAACTTCCGTTCTCATCACGTAGTGCGAAGAGTTGAGGAGATTCGACCTCCAGACTTTTGACGACAACTCGTCGCGACTCGCTTAGCAATTTTCCGTCGACATTGATTGTCACTCGAGGAATTTGCGCGAGGATCGCTTCGTTTTTTTTAGATCGCAATTGAAGTTGAGTAATAATGAATTGTGATGCGTCAACAACTTGTACATTTTCAAAAGAAACGAAACAGCTAGGAAAGATTTCTGAGAGCTTGCTATCAACCGCGTGATAAATGAAGGCATCTTTCTGCGACCAAAAATGAAACGCCGCAGCACCTGCTCCGATCAAACTGATCAAGAGCAGTACGAGCATCCATTGCAGTGTTCCTCGGATTCCGTCCCAAGTCACAGTTTTATCCGGTTATTTCGCTGTCATCTTTCGAATGTTTCTGCATGAAGTTCACAACCGAAACGAGACCAATCGCAGCGAGCACACACAATGGAGCCTCTGCTGGTAATCGATAACGTAACGAACTGACGAAAATCGTATGCAGTCCAGCGAAATAGAATATCGGACCTGCCAAAATCACAATAGACCAAAAATGACCGCGAGTCACCCAGGTTCCCCAGGCTGCCAGTGCGAGCAGTGGGATGGTGTACAAACAGAGACCAATACCGATCCAAGGCTTATTGAACTGCTCAGCGTTAGGCCAAGGCTTCCAGTAGCGCCACAGTTTCGAGACCGCCAACTTAGCTACTCGCTGCGGGTTCTGCTTAGCAAATGAAATTGCACGTCGTTTGTATTCCTGATCAACTTCGTACTCCGACATTTCCAGGGTCAGCTGATCCTCATCAAAGAATCGCATGTCACTGTCGCCTGTTGCATTTGGATTGAGTCCATCATAAAGGCTTGGTCCCATCCAGAATGTTGTCAGTTTGAAATGTCCAGAGACCATTTGATTGCGAACTCCCCACGGAGCGAGTCCTAAGAACATTCCACTGAGAATCAGAACTCCTGCAAGAAAACCCCGTGAGCGAGGTTTCATGAATACGACTAGAAGCAACGCTGCAATCGGACCGAGTAATACCCAACTCGGTTTCATGTAAACCCCTAGTGCGATTGCCAAACCAGTCAGTATTGAAATGAGCCAAAGTCGTCGTTGAGTCCGAGCTGTCTTTCGGGTTTCGTCTAACTCTACAACAATTGCATGTAATCCCAATAACGAAAGTACCATCGCGAATCCGAAGGCAGTTTCGGAAAGAATCAACCCCGAGAAGCCAATCGCTGCCGGTGAGACTGCCACCAATCCCGCTGCGACCAAACCAACGTTGAGAGAATGTATTCGCTTCCCAAATAGATAAACCAACCAACAAGTCAGTGCCCCAATCGTCGCCAGCATGAGACGCGCAGCCAGGAATGACTCTCCGAAGATCGACATTGAAGCAGAGAGCAGCACCGGCAACCCCGGCATCCGATGCACATACCGCGGAGGCTGATGAACAGAATAGTCATCGCCATTGACGAGCGACCGCGCGAGTTCCCAATACCCTTCCGCATCACCCGCGATCAAAAATTTTTGATCTGTCGCATCAAGCTTACTCTGCAACCAGAAAACAAACCCAACTCTTAGCACTAATGCTAATAGTACGATTAACAACAACCATTTTTTAGATCGAGTTTCTGTCATGTTATGTGTAGGTCAGGGCTTCCCTGACGAACATTCTCGTAGGATCCGATGAATTGTGAATTGGTCCCGTGGTGAAAAATTGCCTGTCGACTTCGAACACTATTGCTCGTTCCTAATTCAATAGACACAATACGTCATCACACTTGGGCTTGGTACGCTTTATGATCAATTTTTCTTCGTTTAAGAATGAGTCATAGACACCAGTCGAGAACTTCGGCGTGTTTTTTTTACAAGCTGAACAATTTCGAAGAGACATCGGAATAGCACCATGAAACATTTGTTCTTATACATTTTCCTATGCCTAAGCTTCAAAGCTGTTTTAGCAGAAAACTCAATCAACGAAGCCACCAATTCCGCACTCCTTTCGATAGAAAAGGGTAACGAAATTGATTTTGAATTATTGTACGGTGATTATCCGCTCGAATCACTTGGGGAAATTTCACGAGGAGCAAATGACCACCGTGCTGTCATGGCTCAGTGGGAACTTGCCGTTCAGTCAAAAAATAGTGCCGTCATCAATCCCGAAAATCCTTTTAAGTTCCCTCGTGAAAATATTCAGCGGTTCATTGGTTTTGTGGAAGGAAGATTAAATATTGACTTACCTGTCTGGTGGGAAGAAACGGCGTGCACTGCCAGATCATTTGGACCAAAGTTCATGCTAGATATGGAAGTGCAAAAAAGTTCTAAATGGAGAGACAGTAAAGAATCGTTTTTTTGGCTGCACGAGAATGTAAAATCTGCGTATGCGACCGGAAGTGAGCTGGAAGCGGTTCTGAAGAATGAAAGTGATCCAGTCACATTGGATTTTAGTAAGGAAATCCCGACAAAATTCTACCTCGATAATCCAAGTACTTGTATCAACATTAGTCAACCAGACGCGTTATACGTGACAATTCACACCTCCGTGGGACGGATGTACAAAATTTCGAAATTCAATCCAGGTCGCAAGGAAGCTGTTTGGAGTCGCTCTGTATGGACTATGCCAAATCCCCCTACAGGTAGCAGTGGAATCCCAAGACAGGGACATTACTCAGAGATGATTTTCACTGATGAAACTGTATACGTAGTCGGAGCAACGCCTGGAGGTGGACCAGGAGTGATTTATCTGGAAGGATTTTCTCGCACTAGTGGAAATCCGACAATTCGATTCAGCTCCGAATATCCCTGAGAGTTCCGGCGGTTTTCCGCTTAAATTTTTCATTCGGAAGTGGTAGTTCAAAGTTGATTTGACATTGGTTTACGCGATTCTCAAACGCGCGCTGAATTACAAAATCATAACAGGAACGTCTTGATCAATAAATATCTGATGCCATTTCTCTAGGCAGATGAGATTCCACATTCGATACGAGTGGTCCCAGCGGCCGCTCATGTGAGCGTCGACCATTGTTTGGATTGTTTCGCGATTGAAATAGCCGCGGTCGTAGAAGCGGTCTGAGAGTAGTGTTTCTTCCACCAGGGGTTTCAGTTCCTTGCGGAACCAATGGTCGATGGGGACACCGAAACCCATCTTACTCCGTTTCTGAATCGAGGTTGGTAGCAAGTCGGAGAATGTTTCGATCAGGATTTGTTTTCCAAGTCCGTTTTTGTATTTCAATTCCATCGGAATCTGGGCAGCGAGTTCGACGACATTGTGATCGAGAAATGGACTCCGTGCTTCGAGGCTGTAACACATACTGGCGACATCGACTTTTGCCATAATGTCACAGGTCAGATAGCTGACGACATCGGCGCTTGTTGTGCGCGTGAGAAAATCCCTGCTTGGGCATTCCTCATAACACGACAAAATGAATTGGCTGCTATCAAAACCGTTCAGCGACTTCTTGAAGCTGGACGTGTATAGCTGTTGCCGAGAGTCTTGATCGAAAGTTCCGATCCACCGTAAGTACCGAAGTTCGGGTGATTGCCCTAATGCACTAATAAAGCGTTTGAGTCGGCGTCCGAAGGAGCGTTGACGTGACGATGAAGGAATCTTCTGCCAAATCTTTGCAGCCAGTATCGAGCGGATTGGCATCGGCAGACGATCTGTTTTTCCCGCCATATCAACGCCTTGATACCGAGGATATCCACAAAACAGTTCGTCCCCGCCATCTCCTGAGAGAGCGACAGTCACAATTTTGCGAGTTACTTCGGAGAGGTACATCGTCGGAATGGCAGAGCTGTCTCCAAACGGTTCGTCGTAGTGCCAGATCAGTTTTGAGAGAGTCTCTAAGGCAGACGGTTCAGCGACAAATTCATGATGATTCGTTCCGAGTAGCTCTGCTGCTTCACGAGCGTAGGCACGTTCGTCGAATTGCTTGACCGGGAAACCCATCGAAAAGGTGTGAATCGGATGCGGGGAAAGAGATTGCATCAGACCGGATATGATTGTCGAGTCAACGCCTCCAGAAAGAAACGATCCGATAGGGACGTCCGACCGCATTCTCAATCGGACTGCTTCGGTTAATGTTTCTCGCAGTTGTTTCTTCCACTGGTCCACCGAGAGTTTGGGCAGCGGACTTGCTTCTGTCGGTTCGTAGGGTGGTTGCCAGTATCGCTGAACTTGCAATTGCTTCTTCGAGAAAGTGAGAGAATGCCCCGGCGGCAATTTCTGGAACCCTTTTAAGATCGTCCAGGGATACGGGACATATTGATACGTTAAGTAGAGGTCTATCGCTTCGTGGTCGACCTCTCGTTTGATTCCCGGAATTTGCAGTAACGCTTTCAGTTCGCTGGCGAAGATGAATCGCTCGCCATCGAATTGATAGTACAGCGGCTTCTGCCCGATACGATCTCGCGCAATAAAGAGTTTTTCTTGCTTTTGATCCCAAATCGCGAAGGCGAACATTCCTTGTAGTCGTTGCAGGCACTCTTCGCCCAGATCTTCATAGAGATGGACAATGACTTCCGTATCGGAGTCCGTTTTGAATTGATGCCCTTTTGCGAGCAGTTCTTCTCGCAGTTCGCGATAGTTGTAGATCTCACCATTGAAGGCGATCCAGACTGTACCGTCTTCATTGCACAACGGCTGATGACCACCACCGAGATCGATAATAGAAAGTCGTCGATGCCCTAAAGCACATGTTGCTTGCGACGGCTTTGAGATGTACGTTCCTGAGTCATCCGGTCCACGATGTCTTATCGAATCGAGCATCCGCGTGAGCGTCTGCTCGCTCAAGGCTTTCGATTCGTGATTCCAGACACCGCCGGCGATTCCACACATTTACTCGTTATCTTTCATCTCTTCAGTTATCACAGCGGATGTCTCACTCTCCGCAGGTTGAGTCTCATCAATCTGGAACTCTTCAATCAAACGCTGACGGCGAATCGCAATCTGTTTATCAAATTCGGAAAGAACATCAATCGCTTTGTCTCGCGATGTGACCAATCCAATCACAAGATACTGCACAATCGCCATCCAGAAACAGACCCAGCCGGGTGTTCCTCCGAAAATCGCTGCCGTGATTGCTAGCACCGGAGAAGAACGCTTCAAATAGACAGCGACCAAACCCCGAAAGATTGGCCATACTTGCGGAGAGATATTTCCCCGAATACTTTTCGACTTGTCCCACGTTGGTTTGGGAGGACCGGGATGAACAATTGCGAAGAGTTCCTGATCGGGCATCGCCTCGATGACACCGATTGCCAATAACAAGCGACCAGCAGCCACATACCAGTGGTTCAGTGTGAAATCATAATTCAGGTCGAGCCAGTAACCGATGAGGACCTCCACGTTCTTCGTCGCAAAAAACAGCAACGCTGAAGCTCGGAACCACTGCTCGATATCTTTCTCGAATTCGTCGTCCCACTCCTTGGTATGCACGACCTTCTTGCGCACGAGACGTAAAAGCGGGATTGCGATAAATCCAATAATAAAGCGCGTCGCCGGTCGCAAGACGGGCGATAGTAATTTTTGCAGCAGCCAGGTCTGTGGAATTGGCACGATTCCTTTCTCGTCCCATGGGTCGTTTCAAGTATTGCGAATGTCCAGCGGGCTACACACAAAATGTATGCAGCTAACGTATTACTTCGTTAATCGCTGCGCGAGTTTCTTTATCAAATCCGTTGATTCTGCTCGAGCTTTGACGAGACCAGCTGGATTGATGTCGCCGCTCTTGCAGTAGTCTATAATGACCTGTTCTGCTGCCATTAACTCTTTGCAGGCATCTGGGATTTCGCTGGCAATTTCGGGTGGGATGGTGGTGACTCCATTTAAGTCGCCGTGTAGTAGATCTACCGGGTCGATTGAAATTCCGCCAACGGTCACAGGTACATTGATTTGTGGAATGTGACAGTATCCGTGTGAACAAATTGTTCCGTTCGTGAAGACTGGATAATCGAGAACTTCAACTTGGTCAAGATCTCGACCTGCTCCCGAAGTGATCAATCCAGCGGAGCCGAAGGACTTGTACATCGTACACATCACTTCACCAAATGTGGCAGAGACTGTTGGCTCGTCGATATCTTGAAAGACTAAGATCGGCGGTCCCGGTAGTGTTGAGAACAGCTCGACTTGATCTGTCAAACTTCCATAGGCATCTCCTTGTTTCGGAGCAGCCATACTGCGGAACGTAGATGTCAGTGCGTAACCGACCATCGGAGGAAGTTTCGGAAAACAGGCTTTGATAGAATCGTTCATGTAGCCGACATTCCTGGGGCGCACATCGAAAAGCTCGATGACGTTGCAAACCGTGGGTGTATCGTACTTGGCAAGTGCAGCTAAAGTCTCTGATGAAATCTCAATCATAATCTAACGCTTCCTGAAACGTATCGAGTTGTGTCTACAAGTGATTTAAATTCGAGT
>JABJMI010000658.1 GCA_018659505.1 Planctomicrobium sp. | reverse complement strand
TCCATTCGTTTTCGCCTCTCTCAGTCGTTCGCTTTTAATGTTATTGATCGCTTGAAAAGCCTGATCGAAGACAGCATTGATTGCAGCGACGGCAACTCTCGAATCTTCATCATTGAGAGCGTTTTTCGCAGCGATTAGGACATCTTCCTTCTCAAGATCGATGGTCCCAGAGATTGCAGCTGCTCTAACAGATGACTCAGAGTGGTTTAAGAACACGTCGAGATGGGGAGCAAGTTCTCGACGGTATAAATAAGATTGACTCATGACTGGGATGATTTGTGCAGCCAACTCGGGAGAGCGTTTCGCTGCGGACAATAATGGCTGGAAGGCTTCTTCAGTCGGCGATTCCCCTAAGGCGTTCAATGCTTTACTGACAACGAAGTGATCTTCATCAGCAAGTAGAGAAATGAATTCTCTTTGAATCTCTTCGATATTCACCTTCTTCTTGACGTCTGATTTCTTTAATAATTTCGCAATACCCTCGGCTGCATCAGCACGAACTCTCCAACTGGCGTGCTGAAAGAGTGGAAGCAAAACCTGCACCGACCGTTCCGAATGGACTTCGCTTAAATATCGAACGGCGAAGACAACGAGATCGGGATCGTTTTCACGACTGATGTAGTCACTGATTTGATCGATTAAGCTCACAGAAGGTGACTCAGAAAGATACTTCAAGGCAGCTGCTCGAACATTTGCATCAGGATCGTTCAGTAACTTCGCCAGAGTGTTGTTCGTCTCACCTTTCTTACTGACATTCTGCAAAGTCTGAATCGCCAATTCTCGAACGAGTGGCTCGGAAGATTCGAAGAGAGCCAGCAGCAACGCTTCGTCGCTTGCAGTCGCAACCGCTGAGAACTCATTAATTGCTTTGATGCGTTCATCGAAATCGGAGGAAGCCATTCGTTCAACTCCGCCCGACCAGGACAGGAATCGTTCGCCGGTAATTGCCAAACGATAGCGGGCAGCCAGCAGTCGCTCGCGAGCTGCTTCATTAGTTTCGTTTAACAGAGCTTCCTTTAATAACGGCAGTACTCCATCTCCCATGCGCGAAAGCTGATCCCGCATGGATGCCGCGGTTGCCGCATCGACTTCGATCATCAATCTAAGTAATCGCTCCGCTTCGATGATTTGCAAAGGAGTAAGAGCCTCAGAACTATTTTCTTTTGAGAAACTTTGCTGCTTGAGCCATTCTTCCAGTCGCTCTCTCGATTGTTCATCAAATGTCTCTGGAGCCCAAGGGTCAATCTCTTGCACAGGAGCGTTCCATGCCTGAAGCAATTCCAAAGCGGTCAGTTTCTCTGAGAGGGAACCTCCATTCAGTTTAGAAAGCACATGAGCAGCAGCGACTTCTGGATGTGGAAGCAGTCGCGTGATTGCCGCCTCGCGGAGTGTCGCATCTCGCTTGGAAAACTCTCTGACAATGCGAATGACAGCGATCGCTCCCGGTGTTCCTGTTTCTGTGAAGTCTGCCAGAAAAGTCCCCGCTGCGGAGTCGTACTGAGAATCGAGCCAATCGCTGAGTTCCTTCGCTGGGAGGAACCCCTTTCGAGATGCGACCAATCGTCCATCTGGTGTCAGCAAGTGAAATGCAGGAATCGCATTGATATGGAATTCACGGGCAGTTTTCGTTTCTTCATCAATATCAATATGAACGGGGACCCACCGCTGAAGTTCAGCTTGTAAGTCACGGTCACGAAATTCTTTTTCAAGTTCCCGACAAGGTTCACACCATTCGGCACCGGCAAGTAACAGGATGGGAGCACGACGAATGCGAGTCTTCTCCTTGGCGATATCCAATGTCTCGAACCAAGTCACAAGATGCGCATTCGGTTCTGCACTCTTTGATGCTTTCTCTACGAGAAGATCATTGAGCAGATCAATCTCCTGAGCAGAACTCTGCACTGGTAAGAGCAAAATAATGCCACAGAATGCAACGAGCAACCGAAATGACCGAATGTGCAAAGAGGAATTACTCATGGTGGATCTTCTCCCAGTATGAGTCGAACTCAAATGTCGGACTATTCTCTGGATCATGGCATTTCATGCACTGACCTTTAGCGTCGAATGGGGTTTTCATGGAGCTATCGTTGACATGTTTCAATGAAGGACCATGGCAGCTTTCGCAACCGACATTCACCAGTTGAGGTGAAAGATTTGCAGACTCGAAACCTTTCGACCAGCCGTACCCAGTCGTATGGCATTGCTGGCAATACGAATCGAAATGAGCGTTTTCCTTGACTAAGCGTTCCCAAGCATGAGCGTGACCGCTCTTCTCCCACTCATGGTAGATTTGCTCATGACACTCAAGACAGGAACTGGTTCCGGCGACTTGATCTGTTGGTGAAACGGACCAGCGATTATCATCAATTAATCCACTTTGACTAGCTGTAAAATCTTTGACAGAAAGAATTTCTCGAAACTCGTCGAGATTCAGCTTTTGCTTTTGGTTATCAGTGAACTCAGGAGTCATCTCGACAATGCCAGCTTCAACTGATTCATTTTGACCTTGAAATGTCAGTTCAGCTAGAAACTTCCCTTTGTTTGTCGCTGAGGTGATC
>JABJMI010000657.1 GCA_018659505.1 Planctomicrobium sp. | reverse complement strand
GAGGACGAGTCGTGCGTCTCCGAGTCGAACATCGGCAACTGCTCCCCTCTGACGTGCGTCGCTGAGGTATGTGAAGTGTTCTTCCGCGTGGTCGGCAACCTGTGGATTGATCTCGTAATAAATCATCGAATCGGTCGGTCGAAGTGTTGCAGCGAGTGTCCCGCCACCTAATCCGATAGCCCCTACGCGAATTGATTTCTTCTCTGCTTGTTGGGCAGCGATGAGCTGACCGATGCCACTATTCTCTCCGTAGTAGGTAAGAGGAATGAGGCGTTTTTCTGCATCGGTCCATTGCCACCCATGAACAGTATTTCCGTGAGACATGCGAGTGACTTCCCCTCCTTGGAGGTCATCCCTTGCAGTTACGATTGTTCCATAGAAGTTCCGTCCGCGTGCGATGACATCGGAATCAGTTGCATCTTGCCAAACTGAGATTGCGAGAATCGCTGCCAGTCCAGTTGTGAACAGTGTTCGGTTTTCGAGTTGATGTAAAACTAGACACGCCGGGATGCCGAAGCAGATAAGTGTTTTTAGTTGTTCGCTGGCAAGTGGGAGTACAGTCCCGATAGAGGCGAGCATTGAGTTTCCGGTTGCCGAAGTCATGAGGGCATCCAAGCCGAGAGCCAGTGCAAAGATGATCGCTCCGAAGCGGACAATTCGGAAGAGAGAATTGTTTTCCTGGCTCCCATCTTCCGGACGCGTTTCACGCAAATGAGAAGCAACGAGCATCGCGAGCGGATACTCGA
Organism: Planctomicrobium sp.; assembly: GCA_018659505.1. Taxonomy (GTDB): domain Bacteria; phylum Planctomycetota; class Planctomycetia; order Planctomycetales; family Planctomycetaceae; genus Thalassoglobus. The sequence goes on along the minus strand of JABJMI010000657.1, from coordinate 3,048 downwards.
AAATTGTGACAAACAAGTTCGGTGCAATGAGAGCATTGAACAATCCACCCAGGACTCCACCAATGGACATCCACAGGTAAAACTCGGTCAGGTGACTTGCGTCAGGTCGATGTGCAGCCAATCTCTGATGACAAAATAATGTGACTGAGAAGAACATCAACAAGTGGAGCGGAACAATCACAATCGGTGGGTCATTCGCCCCGGTCACCCAGGTCACAGTAATTGTCAAAATGAGTAAAGCGGAAATACGCCCCGTCCAGTAGGAAGAGATCAATTGCCGTTTTGCGAAAGCGAGCACAAACGTCAGCAGGTAAAGGGTGAGAGGCACGATCCAGATCATCGGCATCGAAGAGACGTCTGTCGAAACATAGGTCGTCACGCCGAGCATGAGGCTAGACGGTATCATCGAAAGCAAGACCCATAAACCACGTCGATTCCAGGTAATGGCAGCACTTTCGGTGAGCTGCGCAGTTTCGACTGCGCTCGTTTCTTCAATTCGATCTTTTCCCAACCAACTCGCGATTCCACAAGCGGTCGCAATCAGCATGAAGACCGCAAAACCAACCTGCCAGTACACAGTCTGAGTTTGAACTCCCCAAACAACTTCAATCAGAACCGGATAAAGCAACAACGAAAGTATGCTGCCAATGTTGCTAGCTGAATACAAGAAATAGGGGTCTTTTCCGTCCGGATGGCCAGACTCTGCAAACCAGCGTTGTAATAACGGTGAGGTGACTGACAATGCAAAAAATGCAGGAGCCACACGCGCTACAAGGACACTCAACATCCATGTACTAGGATTCGCTCCACCGAGAAGCGATGCAATCCATTCTTCACCGACTGCGAATGGTAACGTGAAAATTGCCAAACAGAGAATTCCGACAAAACCGACGACTTGCACTCGCAACGAGCAATATTTCGCCAACAGATGCGCAGCGAGGTATCCAGCTAGCAAGGTTGCCTGGAAGAAGAGCATACAGGTGTTCCAAACATTTGGTGCTCCTCCCAACTTCGGAAGTAAAATTTTGCCAACCATCGGCTGCACGACAAACAACAGAGTTGCACTCGTGAAAATCCCGAATGTAAACAGAACCATAAGTGTCCTGTTTAGAAGTGAGCTGGAAAGTTCTAAAGGTTTGGATTTGTTGACTTCGTCGATTGTTACAACTGTCATGATTTCTCGGTCTGCTCAATAGACGTAGTGGTCTGCCTGTTCATGGTAAACGTGGTTTTTCGGCAACTCTACGTCACAATCGGACCCGACGAAGAAATATTCATTGAGAATGCCACTCGCTCCAGATTTGCAAGCTGAATGGAGCAAATGCGGGATTTTTGAGGCACTTTGTTGTGCTGCGTGCTGGCTTACTCTCTCTCGTTGAATTCAATTTCTTCAGTGAAGCTAGAGTTGAGTTCGACGGATTTTGAAACCAAAGTATCAATCTTGAGGGAATTGTTGTCTGTTCTTTGCCGCTTTCCTTGAATCGAGATGGAGTGTTTTGTCGGGGCGAGCCCGTCGAGTTTGTATTCGTCGATGCCAGGTTTTAGCGTGACTATTTTGTACCCATACTCAGAATGAATCGTCAGGCTACTGGCATCTGGAAAGAGTTTTCGGTCAATCTTGATTGAGATCGCTGCCGGTGCGACAGTTGTCACCTCAAAGGCAGTCAGATCGGAAACAACTTCCGCAAGGTCAGCGACGCGTCCTGGGGCTGAATCGCCTCCCCAGTAATACAAGCTGAGGGTGACTCCTTTTTTGACATTCGGTAGCCGAAACAATCCTATTTTGTCGGTCGTTGTACTCAAGAATTGAAGACACTCAGGACGTTGCTCAACTTGTCCGCTTTCAATCATACTCCAATTGAAGGGGAACCGATTCAGCTGAACAGGCTTCATCTTAGCCGGAGTGGCAACAAGACGAATCTGAACGCTGCGCATCGGTTTTCCTCGTTGATCGCAAAGGCGACCAGCAAGTTGCAGATAATCCGAGGGGTCCATTTGTGATAATTCGATGACTGGCGCCTCTCCATCGTCATTGATGGCGAGAATCCTGGAGACGATCAGTTTTTCGTATCCCGGCGCTTCAATCGTTGCCTGAAACGGACAAGCTTGCTTCAGACCAGGAATTTCAAACTCGCCTTTTGAACTTGCGAACTTTGTGCCAGGATCATTCAGTCTGCCCGGCATCGATTTTAAGGTTGGATCACCTGGTTGACGTTCACGGCAAAAAGTAAGTCTGACTTTAAAGGCGGGTACGGGTTTACCAGTCTTGCTGTTGATGACGCGTCCCCGTACGGCAGCTGATTGTTCGAGCCGGATGATCATTTCTTGTTCGGAGTCGACCTCAAGTTCTAGATCGTTGATTTGACTGTAACCCGCAGGTGGATAGAAGGTAAATGTACATGGTTTGGGGAGGGAATCGAGCTGGAAACGCCCTTGCTGATCTGTTTTCGTTCGACCGCCAATCCCACTAAAACCGTTTTCTCCATTCGCAAAAAATACTAAAAGACCTTTGGCGGGAACGTCTTCAGCGAGTAAAACCTGTCCTCTCAAAGTATGTCCTTTTTCTAAGACGATCTTGAGTTTGGTGGGGGCATCTTTGGGACCGGGTTGACACGATTGCCTGATCGGAACAAATCCTTTGGCTTTCACTGTAATCTCGTGACCAGCTGATCCGGTGAACATATTCTCAAGTAAACAGTTCCCCTTTTTGTCTGTCTTCCCCTCTCGGACATCGCGTGACGAGCGACCATGATTGGAAATCGTCGCTCCGGCAATAGGTTTGCCGAGTTCATCAACGATTGTCGCGAGAATTCCGCCTCCATAAGGTCGTTGCTCTAACGTGGCATTGAGTTTTTTCTTCTTTTCATGCGGTGGCAAGATGATCGTCTGTTTCAGTGAGACATAATCATCCTTCGAGTAAGAGAGTTCCAACTCTGAGAGTGGTAGGTATGGGAATTCATAGTTCCCTTTCTCGTCGGTTTTCATGTACTCGATTTGTCCTCCTCGATGACTTGCGAGAAAAACACTAATGCCAACTTCTGGTAGCGG